>DASQDV010000658.1:0-6268 GCA_035633995.1 Pyrinomonadaceae bacterium
CCGCAAGGCGTCGCCGCGTGGGGCGACCGCCGGAACCAAATCCACCCCCGAACAGGGAACGGACGACGCGACGCCCGCCGCCGCGCCGACTCCGGCGCCAACCAAAACTAACAACAGGGAAGCGCAGACGACAAACGCGCCCGCCGCCGCGCCCGCCAAAGCGGAGACAGCATCTGCGAAAACGGGCGCGGATTCGATGGCCGTGCGCTACTTTTACGAATTCAAACAGCCCGATTTCCAGATCAGCCGGGTCATGATCGAGCACGATGCGGAGGGGCGCGGCCAGGTCTCTTTCGTGCGAAAGAACAGCGAAGAAGTTTTCACAGACCCGCTCGAAATCGCGCCCGCCGCGCTCGCGCGCATCAAGGCCGCGTGGGACGCCCTACGGTTTCTCGACTCGGACGCCAGCTACCAGGACGAGAAACAGTTTCCGCATCTCGGCACGATGACCTTGCGCATGCGCGAGGGCACGCGCGAACGCACGACGGAGTTCAACTGGACGCACGACGAACAGGCCGCCGCGCTCGTCAAAGAATATCGCGGGCTGGGCGAGCAGCAACTCTTCGTCTTCGACGTGACGCTTGCGCGGCAGTATCAGCCGTCCGACACCATCAAAATCTTCAAACGCCTCGAAAGCCTGCTCGACCGCAAAGAATTGTCCGACAACGCGCAACTCGTCCCGCTCCTGCGCGACCTCACGACCGACGAACGCATCCCGCTCATGGCGCGCAACCACGCCACCCGCCTGCTCAAGAAAATCGAGAAAGTTAAATAAGGGAAGTCGTCGCGGAGAGAAAAAGTATTGCCTGCGATGCTTGAATTTGAGGATAAAAGCGTCGGGCGCGAGACGCCGGGCAATGGCTAAGGTGACGCGCGCAATTATTTAAACTTTTCACTGCGGAGCACGAGATGAGCGCCAACCAAACCTTGAATTACCCACAAGAAAAGTGAGGCGGCAACGACGAGCGTAACAATATCCCACCATATTGCTCCGCGAAATATGCCGACGTGCTGGAAATCAGACGCGTTCAACTGGGAATAATCCGAGATTTCAAAACTCCTTAAAAACGCTACGGAATTAAAGTACCACCACACAAATATCAAGCCTACCCAGACCGCAGTTAAAGCTGACATCACATAGCTGATGAAGCTGCGCCACCACAAGCATACCGCGTTAAGCACAAGAGCGGCGGCGACGTTCAGATGCCAGAAAATCTTAACGTGCGGAAAATTCATGCCGCTTGCCCAGATGTATGACGGGCAAGATTTTATGTACATAGATTCAAGGTCATCATGCCCCTTCACATAGCCTATGCTGTACGCCACAAAGAGAATGCTCCCGATGGCTGTCACAGCAGCTACGCTCACGGCAACGGCATGTTCTTTTGAGGAAGCGGCACGTATCTGTTCAGTTAATTTGCTTCCCATAAAATTCCCGACTCCGTACCTTCTACCGCACGACGAAGGCGTCTGACACCTTTCAGGCGGCGGTGTCTTCCGCCTCTTCGCCCGGCGGCAGAGGCGCGGGCGTGAAGCGGACGCGGCGTATGCGGTGGCGATCAACGCGCTCGACCATGAAACTCGCGCCGTCGTGTTCGACCGTCTCGCCCTGTTTGAGGATGCGACCGGCGCGGGCGAGCAAAAATCCGGCGAGCGTCGTGTAGCCCGCATCTTCCGGCAGCTTCAACTTGAAGCGGCGGTTGGCGTCGCGCACGGCGAGCATCCCGTCGAGCATGTAATGGCCGTTTTCTTCGACGATCTGCGCGCGCACTTCTTCGTCGTATTCGTCGTCTATCTCGCCGACGATCTCTTCGAGCAAATCTTCGAGCGTGAGGATGCCTTCGATGCCGCCGTGCTCGTCTATGGCGAAGGCGAGGTGCGTGCGCGCCGCCTGCATTTGCGCGAGCACCGAGCCGAGCCGCGCCGTCGCGGGAACGAACATCGGCGGGTGGATCATGCGTTCCATGTCGAACTCGGTGCGCCCCGAAGTCTTCAGGCAGGGCATGATGTCCTTCATGAAAATGACGCCGACGATGTTGTCGAGTTGATCGCGATAGACGGGCAGGCGCGAATAGCCCGTCTCGCAAAACGTTTCCTCCACCTCTTCGAGCGACGCCGTGACGGGGATGGCGGCGACGCCTGTGCGCGGAATCATCGCTTCGCGCACTTCCGCCTCCGAGAAGTCGAAGACGCGGTTGATCAACTGCTGTTCCTCTTCTTCCAGATGCCCGCCCTTGTGCGAGGCGTTGATCAATTGGCGTATCTCCTCTTCCGTGTAGATGGAGGCGTGCGCGCTCGTCGCATTCATGCCGAAGGGGCGCACGACCGCCGCGCTCGCCCAGTCGAGCGCGCGAATCGGCCAACTGAACAACTTGTAAAAAATCTCCATCGGCAAGGCCGACCACATCGCCACTTTCTCGGCGCGCTCCAGCCCGACGAGCTTGGGCGCTTGTTCGCCCAGGACGATGTGCAGCGAAGTCAGGATCGCGTAGGCGATGATGAAGGCGATGGCGTGCCGCCACGCATCGCCGATGTCGAATCTGGCTAAAGGCGCTTCGAGCAGGTGCGCGATGGTCGGCTCGCCGAGGATGGCGAGCGCGAGCGAGGCGAGCGTGATGCCGAGTTGCGAGGCGGAAAGATAGGCGTTGAGGTTGTCGAGTATGCCGAGCAGCCGTTTCGCGCGCCGGTCGCCGCCTTCGGCCAGCGTCTCGATGCGCGAGCGGCGCACGCCGACCAGCGCGAACTCCGCGGCGACGAAGAACCCGTTAATTGCGACGATCAGGATGGTGGCGACTAGTTTGAGAGCAGTGATCATTATCTTCGCGGCGAGACGATTAAACCGATGCTAGACCCCCCACCTTTCAAGTCGTAATGTCTGAAATCGTCTTCAAGATTATTGCTATGCACGCCGACACGTCAACAGAAAAGGGGGAAGAAAATAGCGGGCGACAGAATTCAGAATACAGGAGACAGAATCCAGAACACAGAAATCAGGAGAAAACAGCAGTCAGCGCGAATGGTGTCTTTGTGTTTATTCTGAATTCTGTTTCCCGTGTTCTGAATTCTATTTCCTGTGTTCTGAATTCCGTCTCATCCTTTCGCAGAACTCTATGAGACGGTTTTCCGCCCAGAAGCGATCCTCGCCGGGCGTTTCGCCGTCTCCGACGAAGCCGACGTGTCCTCCGTGTTCGGGCGCGAGCAGGATGAGGTTGGGGTTCGCTTCGACCGAGGGGTGGCGGAGCGAGTCGAAGGGGATGAAGGGGTCGTCCTCGGCGTGGATGATAAGCGTCGGGATTTTTATTGAAGCCAGGAGCGGGAGCGAACTTGAGCGCGCGTAATAATCGGCGGCATCGCGAAAGCCGCCGTGCGGGGCGGTGTAGCGTTCGTCGAACTGGCGGAGCGTCGAGACGAGCCGGAGTTCGCTCGCGTCGTAGCGTTCGGGGTAGAGGCGCGCGGCCTCGCGCATGCGCCGCTTGAGGCTGTAGATGAACTTGCGCTGGTAAATCCAGTTGGCGCGCTGCTCGATGCGTTCGGCGGACGCGGCCAACTCGACCGAAGGCGAGACGGCGCAGACGCCTTTTAACGCCCGCGGAAACTCTGCGCCGTATTCGCCCGCCAGCTTGAGACTCATGTTGCCGCCGAGCGAAAAGCCGCCGAGAAAGATTTCCGTCAACTCGTCGCGTTCCATTAGTTCGGCGATGACGGCGCGGAGGTCTTGCGACATGCCGCTGTTGTAAAGCGTCTCGGTGAGATGAAGCGTGTTGCCGCAGGTGCGTATGTTCAGGCGCAGCACGTTGAAGCCCGCGCGGTGTGCCTTGAGCGCCGTGCCGAGCATGTAGATGGATTCGCTCGAACCTTCCAGCCCGTGAACGAGCAGGAGCGTCGGGTGCGCGCGCCGGTCAGCGTGCCAGCGACAATGCACGAGCAGGCGCACGCCCGGCTCGACTTCAAACACGCGCGCCTCGTCGCTTTGCAACGCGCGCAAAGTGCGGCGACGCGGCCACGCATAGGCGACGAGCGTTTGCGCGTGGCCGCTCTGGAACAGGGGATGAGGCCGGAAAGGTTTCGTGAGCAGTTCGCTTCTGATCGCGCCGAGCGGCGCGTCGGGCGAGGCTTCAAACGCGCCGCCCGACGACGACGCCACCATCCGCCCGCGCGTCGCTTCCTCTCGCAGAGTTTCCATCTTAGTCGTCAAGAGCCAACGCCGCCCTGTAACTCATCTTGGGAAAAGTTAAGCCAGGCGCGGCGGCTCGGACACGGGCGGATCGCCTGCGGGCGGCGGCGTGTCCGGTTCCTGCACGGGCGATTTCGGCTCGGCGTCGGGCGGCAAGGGCAGCGGTTCGGGCTGAGAAGGAATGGGATCGTTCGGCTCGGTCGGCGGCAGTTCCGGTTGTTGGCCGGGCTGAGGCGGATCGGTGTTCGGGTTGCGGCTCATGTGTTCGTCCTGTCGTCGGATTTACCTACGGGATGATGAGGGCGTGAGCGCGGCACGTCAAGCGCGCAAGGTGTGTGCGGCGCGTGCGGCTCAATCGGCGATGGCTGATGTCTGCGCCGTGTTCGCGCTGCCGTTTGCGGCGCGTTGCAGGTCTGCGACGACGAAGCGGATCATGCGATAGCTGATGTGGCGCGGCAGCGCGTCGCGCAGCGGTTTGAGTCGCTCGTCGCCGAGACGGCGGACGGCTTCTTCGATGAGCGCGCGTTCGCGTTCGCCCACGTGACGCGAGATGTCGAAGGGGCGGCCTTCGACGATGCAGTCGGCGAGATGTTTTTCGACCGTCATCTCCGCAATACCGCGCTCGGCGCTAATCTCTTCGATGGTCATGCCCGCCTCGTAGAAGGCATAGGTCTCGTCAACCGTGCTGACGCGCGGCGCGTTGAGCGCTTTCGCGGGGGAAGCTGTCGGCGAAATGCGCGGATTGACGGGCGGCGCGAGGGGCAGCGCGAGTTCGATAGTGGCGCGTTCGCGCATCACGTCGTTGCCGAGTGCGGTGATCGAGACGGTCGGGTAATTGCCGCCCACGACGCGTAGCGCTCCGGCGGCGACGAGCGCGTCTATGTAGAGAAGTATTTCGTCCTGCGTCATGTTCGAGAGGATGCCGTAGGTCGAGAGGCGTTCGAGGCCGAACTGCGAAATTTTGGCCGAGCGCGAGCCGCGCAGGGTGGCGGCCATGATGCCTTTGCCGTAGCGACCCTCCATGCGCGCGGCGCACGCGAGGATTTTGCGCACGCACAAAGTTTCGTCCTCGCCGAGCGCGCGTGCGCCGGTGATCTGAACTACGCCCGCAGACTCCGCGCCGAAGCTCTCCGCCTCGCGCCGCCGGTGCTCGGCGAGCGATTGCCGGTCTAACTCGTTTTGCAGATCGCTCGCGAAAGGCACGTTCTCAATCACGAACTTATCGAGGCGCGTGCGCGGCGGCGTCGGGACGGAAGTTGGAGCAGCGGCGGCAGAAGCGTGCGCCGCAGCGAACGGTGATTCCTCGTCGTAATAATCGCTCTCCAACTCGTCGCCGAAGTATTCGACGGTGCGCTCGCTTCCGGCTGCCGGTGCGCTTGCCGCCGGTTCGGCGTTTCCTTTGAGGCAGACGCCGCACGAGCCGCAGGCGGGTTTGTGCGAGCGGTCGCCGAAGTAGTCGAGGATGAAGGCGCGGTAGCAGCGGTCGGCGTAGCAGAAGCTGATCATCTCGCGCAGCTTGCGCTGTTCGAGCGCGGCGCGGCGGGCGAGGTCTTGCGGGCGGATGCGCAGGTGCGAGACGGGGCGTGCGTCGAGCATTTGCAGGCCGCGCGTGCGCCGCGCCGTCGTGTAGGAGATGACTTTCGCGGCGGCGAGCGACGAGAGCGAGCGGCGCGCCGCAGCGAGGTCGAGCCCGGCGGTTTCGGCAAACTCCTTGACATCGACTTCCACGTCGGCGCGTTCGTTCAACTCGTAACCGCCGAGCAGCGTGAACAGCACCTGCTTGTCGCGCGCGCTGCGCTTGGCGTTGACGGTTTCGCGCGCTAAGTGCGGCGGCATCAAGAGACGCAGAGCGGCGCGATTCTCGCCCGCCGCGCCGCGCTCGATGTGCCCGGCCTTCTCCAGAATGATGAGCGCGGACTGCACGGCCATCTCGTTGCGCACGCTGGCGCGCACGGCGATCTCGCGCGTCGAAAGTTCGATGTGCTGCTGGCGCGTGCCGACGAGCGCTTCGTAAACCTTCGCGATGATTTCGGGCGGCGGGTAAGAGCCTTCGATGAAGTAGTCCTGCGTGCGCTTGTCGGCGTAGTTGAAGAG
>DASQDV010000659.1:0-2677 GCA_035633995.1 Pyrinomonadaceae bacterium
CAAGACGGACGACGAACTGGACGACGCCGTCGGCGCCGGAATCTATTCGATCAACGTCGATTCGATTTACGAAATCGAACTCGTCGAGGCCGCCGCGCGCCGCGTCGGCGCACGCGCGAACATCACTCTGCGCCTCGTGCCAGAGATCGGCACGCGCTCGCACATCGGCTTACAGACCGCGCTGCTCACCTCGAAGTTCGGTATGACTTCGACGGAAGTGCCCGGCGCTTTCCGCCGCGCGCTCGCGCACCCCGAACTCATCCGTGTCGGCGGCATACACATCCACATCGGTTCGCAGACGCCGGATGTCGAGCCGTTCGCAGCAGCCTTCAAGACGATGTGGGAGCACCTTGCCGCGCTCCACCGCGAAACCGGCCACACGCTCGAACACATCAATCTCGGCGGCGGCATCCCCGTCAACTATTTGCGCGACCGCACGCAGGCCGACGCGCTCCCCGCAGCCGAACGCGACATGCTCGGCGCCGATCTCGAACCAACGGACGTGCTCGTCGCAGCCCTGCGCGTCGCACGCGAATCGGCGCAGGCGACCGCCGCCGAACACCTTCTGGAGCGAGTCACGATCCTGCTCGAACCCGGTCGCAGCGTCATCGCCGACGCAGGGTTGGTGCTCACCACCGTGCGCAATATCAAGCGACGCCCGGAGACGGGCGACGTGTGGCTCCTGACCGACGCGGGCTTCAATTTGTTGCTCTCGATGACGACTTACAACTGGTATTACCATCTCATCTCGGCCTCGCGCGCCGACGCCGCGCCCGGCACGGAGTACAAAGTGGCCGGGCCGCTCTGTGATTCCGGCGACGTTTATTTCGACATCGAAGGCGAAGGCCGCCTGCCCGATTACCGCCGCCTGCCCGCCGACGTGCGCCCCGGAGAGGTGCTCGCGCTTCTCAATAGCGGCGCGTATTCGCTGGCGCAGGCGTTTCCCTATAACGGTCGCCCGCTGCCCGCCGCAGTGATGGTGCGGGCGGGCGGTAAAGTTGACCTGGTGCGCCGCCGCGACACTTACGAAGATTTACTCGCGGGCGACATCTGGTAAGCTGTCGCAGATTTTTGCACCCGGCTCGCTCGGAACCATCAGTGAACACGAAAAAACCTTTACGCACACGGCGCGCGTTTCTCAAATCTTTCACCGCCGCCGCGCTCGGCGCGCCCGTGCTGCTCAACAGTTCGCCGCTGCAAGCGCAGCCGCCGCAGCGTCGCGCCGGAGGCGCGCGGCATTCCTGCATCGTCGTCGGCGCGGGTCTCTCCGGCCTCGCCGCCGCTTACGCCTTGCAGCGCGCAGGCTGGGACGTGACGGTGCTCGAAGCCAGAGAACGGCGGGGCGGGCGCGTCCACTCTTTTCGTTTCGAAGACAGCCCCGAACTCGTCTGCGAACTCGGCGGCGAATGGATCGGCGCGAGCCACGAACGCATGCGCGCGCTCTGCCGCGAGTTCGACATCACGCTCAAGGATCATCGCTTCGAGGCGTCGCTCATGCGCGACGGGCGCGTCTCCCGCCCCGGCTCGTGGGATTTCTCCCCGCAGGCCACCGCCGCCTTCGAGCGGTTCAAACAGAGCTATCACAAATACACCGAGCGCGACCGCGAACGGCTCGACCGTTTCGACTGGTGGACGTGGCTCGAAGAGATCGGTTTCAACGAAGACGATCTGCGCCTGCGCGACTTGCAGGACAGCACGGATTTCGGCGAGTCTATCCGCCACGTCTCGGCCTATGCCGCCGCGTCCGAATATCTTGAGTCGAGTCCCGCCAACGAGATGGATTTCAAGATCGTGGGCGGCAACAGCCGCATCATCGAGGAGTTCACAAAACGCATCGGCGAGCGCTTAATCCACACGCGCACGCCGGTCGCAGAGATTCGCCAGCGCGGCGGGCGCATCACGGTCAGAACGGCGGGCGGCGCGCTTCATTACGCGGACGCGTGCGTCTGCACCGTGCCTGCGCGCCTGCTCGACCGCATCAAGTTCGACCCGCCGCTCCCCACCGCGCAAAGCGAAGCCGCCGAGCGCCTGCAATATTCGCGCATCGTCAAAAATCAAGTTCTCTTTCGCGAACGCTTCTGGGGCGCGGAAGACTTCTCGCTCGTCAGCGACGTCACCTCGCACTACTATTTTCACAGCACGCGCGATCAACGCGGCGCGCAGGGCATCCTGTGCAGCTACGCCATCGGCGAGAAGGCCGACGTGCTCGCCGCGCAATCCGACGCGCGACGCATGGAGATCATCACGCGCGATCTGCTCCCCTTCAACGAAGGCGCGCCGGGTCTCGCGCGCGCTATTCAATCAATGCCGTGGCAGCGCGACCGTTACACCGAAGGCGCATACGCCCTCTATCGCCCCGGCCAGTGGTTCACCGTCCGCCCCGCGCTGCAACGCCCGCACGGCAAAGTCCTCTTCGCCGGTGAACACCTCGCCGACTGGCAGGGCTTCATGGAAGGCGCGGGTGTGACGGGCGAAGCGGCTGCGCGGGATTTGGTCGGCACAGCGGCAAAAGCTAGACGCAGAGCATGAACTTCGCAGACAATGCGCAGGCCACCGAACAGCAGGAATTACTTTACGGCAGGAACTATTTCGCGGTGCGTTACGCTCTCGGAGATTTGATAATTTGTCAGTCTCGCAGTTTCAACCCAAGCGTTAGGAAAAGGAGAATTGTTTGATG
>DASQDV010000660.1:0-3454 GCA_035633995.1 Pyrinomonadaceae bacterium
GGCCCCATCGTCGTCTCGCGCGAGAAGTTCAAGCCGGAAGAAATCTCGAAGTTGAAAGTCGCCGTGCCCGGCAAACTGACGAGCGCCTTTCTCGCTCTCAGCATCTTCTGCCCGCATTTCGAGTATGAGGTCGTGCCCTTCGACAAGATCATCGAGACGGTGCGCGAAGGGCGCGCGGATGCGGGACTGCTCATCCACGAGGGGCAGCTTTTTTATCAAAATCTGGGCTTGCACAAAGTCTTAGACCTCGGCGAGTGGTGGCACGAGCGCACGGGGCTGCCGCTCCCGATGGGCGGCAACGTCATCCGCCGCGACCTCGGCGCGGAAGTGATCTCGCAGGTCTCGAAATGTCTGCACGACAGCATCCGCTACTCGCTCGACAACCGCGCCGACGCGCTTGAGTACGCGATGCAGTTTGCGCGCGACATGGAGCCGGAACTGGCCGACCGCTTCGTCGGCATGTGGGTCAACGAACTGACGCTCGACTACACGGAGCGCGGGCGCACCGCCGTCCAGCGCCTCCTCGACGAAGGCGCGGAACGCGGCATCATCCCGCACCGCGTTAAAGTGGAATTCGTCAAATAGTCTGTTGTCAGTAGTCCGTTGTCAGTTGTTCAAGACCGTTTTTAGCCACTCACGTCGAGTGCCACATACAACGGACAACGGACTACTGACAACTGCCGATTGCTCTGGCAACATTCGCCGTGCGGGGCGCATCTTAAACGTTTCCAGGGGGTTGCTCGGCTCTGTTCCGGTCGCGGGTCGGCAGCAGCAATAATCAAGTAAAACTTCCTCAGAGAAAATTATGAAAAGCTCTCGTTTGTTCTGTCCCGCCGTAGCGGTGGCGGCGCTCGTTGCGCTGGCAGTCGCTTCGTTCGCGCCCGCTCAGGCGTTGGCGCAGCAGGTTTCGACGGCTTCGACGAGCGCGCCGAACGCCTCGGCGTCGGGCGTTGATGTCGAACGCATCATCCGCGAATTTACGGCCAAAGAGGCGACCTTCCGGCAGGCGCTCAACCAGTACAGTTTCAAACGCGAGGCCATCGTCCAGACCATCGGCATGGGCGGGCAGATTTCGGGCGAGTACCGGCGCGTCTCGCGCTTCGTCTTTGACGATAGCGGCAAACGCTACGAGAAGATTCTGCTGTTCCCGCTGCCGACCCTAAAGGATATCGAACTCTCGGCGGAAGATTTGGAAGACCTCGGCGGCGTGCAGACCTTCGCCCTCGAACCGTCCAAGATTCACCTCTACAAACTCAGTTATCTGGGCAAGGAGAAGATTGACGAGTTGACCTGCTACGTCTTCGATGTCGAGCCGAAGGTGATGCCCGACCCGAAGAAGACGAAGGAGCGTTTCTTCAAGGGTCGCATCTGGGTTGACGATGTGGACGTGCAGATCGTGAAGGTGCGCGGCAAGGGAGTGCCCGAAAAGAAGAACGAACGCTACCCGACTTTTGAAACCTACCGCGAGCAGATCGACGGCAAGTTCTGGTTTCCGACTTACACTTACGCGGACGAGGAACTGATTTTCAACACCGGCGATGTCACGCACATACGCATGCGCGTCACCTTCAACGAGTTCGTGCGCCCGAGCGCGAAGGTGAAGGTGCTCGACGAAGGCCAGGATATTATTCCCGAGCCTTCACCCACGCCGACCCCGAAGAAACCTTAGTGGCAGATGTCAGATACTGGATATTAGATGCCGGTGGAAATCCGGCCTGACATCCGGCATCTGACATCTAACATCTTCCTCCTAACATCTTCGCTCAAGCTTCCCTTTCCAGTTCTGCCTCCACGCGTGCGCGCACGTCTGCGGCGAGGCGTTTAACGTCCTCGTCCGTCGAGAGTCCTTTGGTTTCGATGGGCGGGAGGATGACCATTTCAATCGTGCCCGCGCGCGCCGTGCCCGTGCCCTTGCCCATCAGCACGTCCGTGTTCTTGATCGCGACGGGGACGACGCTCACGCCCGTCTCCAGCGCCATGTAGAACGCGCCTTTTTTGAACGGCAGCAGTTCGCCGGGACGCGCGCGCGTGCCTTCTGCGAAGACGCCGAAGGAGATGCCGGAGCGTATGCGTTCGGTGGCGGCGCGCACGGTCTCCAGCGCGCGCTCGCGGTTGGAGCGATCAATCGCCATGATGTTGACGAAGCCCATGCCGAAGCCGAGGATGGGCACTTTCAACAACTCCTTTTTCGCAAACAGCCCGATGCGCCGACCGAGGTGGCAAAAGAGCGTCGCCGTGTCGAGGTAGGAGCGATGGTTGGCGATGAAGATGTAGGTTTCGTCCGGGTCGAGCAGTTCCAGCCCGCGCACGCGCACGCGCATTCCGCTCAAACGCAACCATTGACGCCCGCCCCACAGTGCGGTCGGGTAAACCCACTCGCGCCTGCCCGCCAGCCACGCCACAAACAGCACGGGCGGCCCGAAGATGAGCAACAACATGCCCGCGACGAAAAGAATCCACCAGTTGTGCAGGCGCTCTCTGAGCGACGCTTCCGTGTTGACTTCCGCGCGCTGACGTTGGAGCGTGCCCGCCGCATCCGTCGAGGTGCGCGGCGCGTTCGCGCCTGTGTTAGACTCGCCGCCGGTACACACGCTCTCCGCATCGAACAATTTTTCTGAAAGAGAATCAGGCATGTCTCGCTCCGTTCTCCGGTTCGCACTCTCGACTTCTCTCGCCGTGCTCTGCACAGCCGCCTTCGTCGTCTTCTCCGCCCGTCTCGCGTCTCCCGTTCACGCGCAGCAACAGCCGCAGCCGCGTCGCCGCGCCGTCGCTCCGACCCGCAGCAGCGTCAACACTCCGCCGGCGCCCGATTCCCTGCTCGGTTTCAAACCCGGCGACGACCGCACGATTGCCGACTGGCAACAAATCGTAAACTACTTTACGCGCCTCGACGCGGCGAGCGACCGCATGCAACTTCGCACGATTGGCATGACCACGCTCGGTCGCCCGCTCATCGTCGCCTTCATCAGCGCGCCTGAGAATATACGCAATCTCGCCAAGTACCAAGACATTCAACGCCGCCTCGCAGACCCGCGCCTGAACCCCGTCAACGGGGACGCGAACTGGGGCGAGCGGCTCGCGCGCGAAGGCAAGACGGTCGTTGCCATCTCCTGCTCGATCCACTCGACCGAGATCGTCGCCTCGCAGATGTCCATGCAACTCGCCTACGAGCTGGCTTCGGCTACGGATGCCGGGACGCGCGAGATTTTACAGAACACGATCCTGCTGCTCGTCCCTTCGGCCAACCCGGACGGCGTTGACATCGTCGCCAACTGGTATCGCAAAACTCTCGGCACGCCTTACGAGGGCACAGAGCCGCCGGAGCTATATCACCATTACGCCGGTCACGACAACAACCGCGACTGGTTCATGCTGAATCTGGAAGAGACGCGTCTCATCACGTGCCTTTTCTGGCGCGAGTGGTTTCCGCAGATCGTCTACGCCGTGGAACTGT
>DASQDV010000661.1:0-10825 GCA_035633995.1 Pyrinomonadaceae bacterium
AAGTAGAAACGGCGCGCGCGCGTCGAACTCATTTGCCAACCGCTGACTGTGATCGAGCCGTAGGGCGGGATCACCCATTTGCGCGCGTCGCGCGCCGTTGTGCGCCGCGCGTCAATCGTGTTCAGCCCGTCCACCGAGAGCGCGACCGCCACGCGCACGGGCAAAGGATTCGTGAGCCTGAGCGCATACTCCTCGCCCTCTACGGCTTCGACATAAACTCTCCCGCGCGCCGGATATTTTTCGCGCGCCCAGCCCCCCGCCAACACTTCGACCCCGAAACGCTGCTCGTAGACTGGCCTCCTGCGCTCGACGATCCGCCCTTCAATTCGCTGGCCGCTACTACTACTACTATTACTGCCGCGCCCGCCCCGGTCGCCCCCGTTGCCCTGTGCCAGAACAAGGACGCTCAAAGTTGCCAACACCACTGTGCCCGTCAACGCCATCAACGCTTTGCGCATAAGTTTTCTCCCGGTCAAATATTTTCCCGTCCCCGTTCTCTGAACGCGCCCCGCGATTATTTCTTGCAGCCTGCGCCGGACTTTGTGATACAAGTTTTCCATTGGAAGGAGCGACTTGAACGGATGATCAATTTCGACGCGGAAGCCTGCCAGAATCTCGACGCCGCGACGCGGCGCGAATGGTTGGAGACAAACAATCTGGGCGGCTTCGCCTCTTCGACCATCACCGGCACGAACACGCGCCGCTATCACGGCCTGCTCACAGCCGCCCTCCGGCCGCCGACCGGGCGCGTCGTCCTGCTCTCGAAATTAGAGGAGACGCTCATCCTCGACGGCCAGCGCTTCGACCTCTCCACGAACGTCTATCAATCCGGCGTCGTTCACCCGCAGGGATTTCGACTGCAAATTGATTTCCGGCTCGACCCGTTCCCCGTCTTCACATACCAGATCGGCGGCGCGCGCGTGGAGAAACGAATCTTCATGCTGCACGGCGAGAACACGACCGTCGTGCGCTACCACGTAAGCGGGGCGGGCGCGTCGAGCGTTTCACTTGAGATTCGCCCGCTCGTCGCCTTCCGCGATTATCATTCTTTGCAGCGCGAAGCCCTCGACATTTTTTTGCAGGCGGAACTCAAACAGAACCTCGTCAGTTTGTTCAAACAGGACGACAGTTCACAACTTTTCCTCGCGCACAACGCCGGACAGGTTTCCATCGAAGGTTACTGGTACAGGCGTTTCGAGTACGCGGAGGAACGCGCGCGCGGCTTCGATTTCCACGAAGACCTTTTCAACCCGTGCCTGCTCGTCTGGCAGGGCGAGCCGGGAGACTTTGCCTGCGACATCATCGCTTCGACCACAGAACACGCTGCGGGCGACGCCCCCGCGTTTGAACAGCGCGAACGCGAGCGGCGACAAGACAACGCAGCGGCAGCGAGCAGCGGCGAAAGTGCCGACGGCGAAAAAGATGATGTTTACCTCGGCTCGCTCGTCGCGGCGGCGGATCAGTTTCTCGTCAGGCGCGGCGATTCTCTCAGTTCCGTTATCGCCGGTTATCACTGGTTCACGGACTGGGGACGCGACACGATGATCTCGCTGGGCGGCCTCGCCTTCGCACGCGGCAAGTTCGACACCGCGCGTGAAATCCTGCTGGCCTTCGCCGCCCACATGCGCGAGGGCGTCATCCCGAATCGCTTCCCCGATGCCGACGAGCAGCCGGAATATAACAACGTTGACGGCACGCTCTGGTTCGTCAACGCCGTCGGCGAACTCGTGCGCCGCACCGGCGACATCGCGTTCGCGCGCGAGCATCTCTATGCGCGGCTCAGAGAATTTATCGAGTGGCACGAGCGCGGCACGATCTATTCCATCCGCGCCGACGAAGACGGGCTGCTCGGCGCGGGTCAAGAGGACGTGCAGTTGACCTGGATGGACGCCAAGATCGGGGATTTCGTCGTGACGCCGCGCACGGGTAAAGCCGTCGAGATACAGGCACTCTGGTACAACGCGCTACGCACCATCGAGGAGATCGCGGCGCGCCTGGAAGACGACCCGATGCGCAATCATTGCCGCGCGCTGGCCGAACTCGCGCGCGCCAGTTTTCACGGGCTGTTCTGGAACGAAGCGGGCAGTTGTCTCTACGATCACATCAACAGGTCGGGCGAGCCGGACGCGTCCGTCCGCCCCAACCAGATTTTCGCCCTCAGCCTGCCCCACCCGATCATGACGGGCGCGCGTGGCCGTTCCGTCATCGAAACAGTCGAGCGCGAACTGCTCACGCCCTACGGCCTGCGCTCGCTCTCGCCACGCCATCCGGACTATCGCCCGCGTTACGAAGGCGACTCTTACGCGCGCGACACCGCGTATCATCAAGGCACTGTCTGGGCCTGGCTCATCGGGCCATTCGTCACCGCCTACCTGCGCGTGCACGGGCGCACGCCCGCGAGCATCGAACAGGCGCGCGGCTCCCTGCGCGCCTGCCGTGAGCATTTAACGGGGGCGGGCGTCGGGCAAGTCTCGGAAATCTTCGACGGCGACGCGCCGCACACGCCGCGCGGTTGCATCGCTCAGGCGTGGAGCGTTGCCGAACTGTTGCGCTGCGAGTTGGAGGAGTTGAAGTGAGAAAATGTTGGGGTGAACGATTGGGTAGTTGCGAAATCAGGAAGTTGAACTGACCAAGCCGGCGGCAACCTGATTGCTCATCCCCCGCCGCCTTCCTGACCGGCGCGTCCTGCGATATAGCGATCAACAGTCTTCGCCAGAGCGTTGAGCCTTTCATCGGTGGCCTTTATCTCCTGATCGTGAATCTCCGCAATGGCGAGGAGCACATTAACGCTGTCCGCCGTCCGATCAACTTTTTCCGATAGGCGCGCGACGGTCACAGTGAGTTGCGCCTGTTGTTCAAGGATAAAGTCCATCTTCCGCTGCCTGTCTTCATCGGTCATACACCGCAGCCTCCTCCGCGAAAGTTTCACCGGATGAAAGTATATGCTATACAGCTTCCATGAACCAGAGGACTGTTTAAATGCCGACTTCAACTCCGCCGCCCTATTTTCCGCAGAACCCGCTGCTCCCGCCCGACGAGAATCGCGCACGCAAGGTGAAGCTCGCCCTCGCCGGTTGTCTCCTCCTGATCTTACTCTCTGCCGGCGTCGTCGTCTGGGCGATCATCTACTTGCTCAAAGCCTGAGGGCACAACGGACAAGCGCGGGCGAAAATGTCGTGGGGCGCTCTTGCGCGACTGAAAAAGTTTGGAAGAAAAACGGCACCTGCGTCGTCTGACTGACAGGTAGTTAACCTTTTTCAGAGAGCGAGGTTGATATGGACAGAGCATTTCACAACGCGGATCGCCGCAGTTTCCTCAAACGCGCCTCGGTCTTCGCCATCGCGCTCCAGACCGGAGTTTTCATCGGTTGCGTCAGCCCCGCGCAGACTCAGCCCGCGCGTCGCGAGTCGAATGAACGTGTCGGCGGTTATTGCGAGGGCTGCGAGCTTATCTACGATGGCATGCCGTCGCAACTGAACTGGGAGACGCGCATCGCCTCTGTTTCCGAGCCGGGCGAGCCGATGGAAGCGAGCGGCCGTATCTATCAACCCGACGGACGGACGCCCGCGCCCGGCGTGATTCTTTATGCCTATCACACGGACGCGCGCGGCATTTATCCGCCCGCGACGGGCGCGAACGGCGTCAGGCTCAGACACGGACGACTGCGCGGCTGGATCAAAACGAACGCGAAGGGCGAGTATAAATTCCTCACCATCAAGCCCGCGTCGTATCCGAACAGTACCATTCCCTCTCACGTTCACCTGATCGTGAAAGAGGCCGATAAGAACGAATACTATATTGACGATTTCGAGTTCGAGGACGACCGCTTCCTCACGCAGCAGGAACGCGCACGGCGCAGGAATTACGGCGGTTCCGGCGTCGTCCGTTTGACCAGAAGCAGCGGCGGCGTGTGGCTCGCGCGCAGAGACATCGTTCTCGGTCTCAACGTGCCGAACTACAGATAACGTTTCCGGTATCTGTCAAGTCGAACGGGCGCGAGTGCGATGCGGCTGGTCGCCTCATTTCGTGGCGCGCCGCGCGACGACGATGACGGCGAGGAGCGTGGTGACAGCCGCCGAGAGCAGGCAGTACTGGCAGAAAGCGTGGAGGACGAAGGCTTGCACGTAGAGCAGCCAGAGCGTCACGGCAAACATCAGCGCGACGAGTAGAGCGAGAAGTTTAGCGGCGCCCTCCGAGCCGAAGGCCGCGAGCGTGGCGAGACTAAAGGCCGTGAAATATGCGAGCGCGCCGTAGAGCGCCAGCGGGTAGCCATAGACGGTGGCGTAAGGGCTGCCCAGAACTTCGGAACAGCCGCCCGTGACGGTGCAGCGGACGCTCCTGCCCGTCAGGTGTTCGACGGTGAGATAGACGGCATCGGCCAGCCCCACGAGCGCGAGCGCGGCGGCCAGCGCCAACAGGCGCGAGATGCGCGCCGGCGGCGACGTTTCGCTTGCGTGCGCGCCCGTCGTCGTGCGCGCGGCGCTCTCTGTGCCGGTCGGGTTCACTTCTTTGCGGCGATTTCGCTTTGGATTGCCGCGCGCAGGCGTTCGTAGTTCGTGATGACTTCATAGGGCACTTCGCGCCCGTTGAGAAACACGGTCGGCGTCCCCGTCACGCCGCGCGCCGAACCCGCGCTCTCGTCGTTCATCACGCGTGTGCTGACGGGCGCGCTGTCTATGTCCTGCGCAAACTTTTCGAGGTTGAGGCCGAGCGTGCGCGCGTAGCCGAGAAAGATCGGGCGTGCGGCGGGCGCGTCGCTCCATTCCTTCTGCTTCTCGAACAGCAGATCGTGCATCTGCCAGAACTTGCCTTGCAGCGCGGCGGCTTCGGCGGCGCGCGCGGCTTCGGCGGCGTGCTTGTGCATATTTCTGAGCGGGTAATGATGAAACGAGACGCGCACCTCTCGCTCGTATTCGCTCTCGATCCGTTTCAAAATCGGGTGGAAGAAGCCGCACGGCGGGCACTGGAAGTCGCCATATTCTTCGAGCAGGATGGGCGCGTCGGCGCGCCCGCGCAGGTGCCTGACGGGCGCTGTCGCTGGCGCGGCGGGTTGCGTCGCAGCGGGTTGCGTCGCGCCGGGTGCGCTCGTCGCCGTCGTCGTCACTGTGGGCGGCAACTGGGCGATGTTCTGTCGCGGGGTGGAAGTCTCGGACGGGCGCATCAGGAGCGCGCCGCCCGCGAGCGCGGCAAGGAGCACGCCGACGATGATGATGATGGGAAGTTTGCGTCTCATAGACGCAGAGGATAACGTCTAGAGCGCGATCCGCGCAATTCGCTGCGAAACATTTTCCAGCCCCGTGAAACCGGGCAGCAGTTGCAGGCGCTGGTTGACGTTTTGATCGAAAAACTCTACGCCGTCTTTGCCTTTGAAGAGTGTCGCGATAACGAAATCGGTCTCCTGTTGCGGCTTCGTGCCCTGCCCGACGGGCGTCCAGAATTTTCCGATGATGAAGCGTGCGACGGCGCGCGTGTAGCCGGAGCGTTCGAGTTTCAGGCGGGCGATGCTCCAATAAAAGTGCGAATGGACGGACTCTTCGCGCGCGACGGCGCGCAACAATTGTTCGAGCACCGGATGCTCCGCCAGATTCCAGAGACGACGATAACCTTGCAGCGTCGTCATCTCGTTGATCGCGCCCCAGACCATGTGCGCGCCGCTGAAATATTTCCCGAAGCAGTTGGTGATGATGGGATAGAGGCGATTCTCGAAGGTGTAGCGAAAGGGAATAGACGCTTTCGCCTCAGCCTGCCAGCGCTCGCTCGTCGGGTATCCGGCTTCGTTCAGAAAGCGATTGAGCAGGCAGGCGTGCTCGTTCTCTTCCACGCTCCAGCGATCCATAAACTTACGAATCACCGGGTTTTTCCCCGTCGGCGTGCGCAACAACTCGTCGTAGTAAATCTCCGTGAAGCTCTCCACGTCGCGCATGTACAGGATGACATCTTTGAAAGCGGGATTGAGCGGGTGCTCCCGAACTTCTTTCCAGTTCAACGATTCGATAAATTCTTTTGTGATGGAGCGTGGCTGCGCCTCGTACCACGTCAACACGTCTTGTTCTGTCTCAAACACGAAGAGTCTCCTTGAAGATTTACGAAACTATTTGTATAAGTGTCCTGCCCTTTAATTTACGTACAACTTCTTCCCCTCGGATTCCCCTTATATCCGGCTTTTGCGCTTGAAGGTCAGCGAATCTGAGACACATGGTACATAATTCCGGCATCACAACGGCAATTGACGACAACCGGGCAGGCTCGCTCTACGACCGCATCGCGCGCCTCTACGATCTGACTTTCAAGTTCAACGGCTACGGGCGCTCGCTCGAACGCTACTTCCGCGAGCACCCCGTCCCGCTCGAAGACGACGCGCAGATTCTCGACGCCGGATGCGGCACGGGACTGTTAACGCTGGCGATGCTGAGCACGCTTCCCCGCCCCGCGCGCATCACCGCCATAGACCTCTCGACCTCCTCGCTCCGAAAAGCGCGGCAAGCGGTGGCGGGCGTCCTCGCCGCTCGGCCTCGTCACCATCGCGTGCGCTTCCTACAGGCCAACCTGCTCTCGCTCCCCTTCGCGAGCGGAAGCTTCGATTTCATCGCCACCAGCGGCGCGCTCGAATACGTGCCGCTCCGCGAGGGACTTGGCGAACTCGCGCGCGTGCTCAAACCCGGCGGCTACCTGTTTCACCTGCCCGTGCGCCCCGCCCTCGCCAGCCGGATGCTCGAAATCATGTTTCGCTTCAAGACTCACCCGCCGCAAGAAGTGACGGACAATACCGAACGCTACCTGCGGATCATCTCCCGCCATCACTTTCCCCCGACCGACATCATCGGCTGGACGAAAGTTGCCATCATGGCGCAAAAGCCGTGACGAGCGACCAGTGACGGGTGACGAGATAAAAACAGGTTTCAGGTTTCAAGTTTCCGGGCTGAGGCTCTTTCGTCTTCAACTTGTCACCCGTCACTTGTCGCTCGTCACTGCCCTACTTGTCGTTGCCTGCCATCCGCTTGAGAATCACACCGGCGACGGTCGGGATAATGTCGCGTTCTTTGCTGTGTCCCTCCGTGAAGGTGACGAGCACGAAACGCGCGCCGTTCGGGAGTTCGATGTAGGCCGCGTCGTGGCGCACCTTGCTCGTCCAACCGGCTTTCGACCAGAGGCGCGCTCCTTCATAGTCCTTCAGAGCAATGCCTGTGAAGCCGTGCGCTTGATCGTCGGCGTCGCTGCTCTTGCCTGAGAAATCGCGTTTCAGCAGTTCCATCATCTGGTCTGAGCGCGCGGGCGTGACGATGCGGCGCGTCGCGATCTCGGCGAGCAGGCGCGCGGTGGCGTTGGTGGTCAGCTTGTTGCGATTCTCGCCCTGCGCGCCGCGCCCGAAGTTTTCGCGCCCGTAGGCGTCTTCGCAGAAGGTCTTCTGGTTGACGTTGATGTTCGTGTAGCCGAGCGCGGCGAAGTAGCGATTGACGGCGTTGCGTTTCTCCAGCCACTTCCGCATCTCTGCGGGCGGCAACTCGACGCCGCTCGAAGTGCCGGTCAAAACGTCGAGCACATAGCCGGTCGCGTCGTTCGACGAATCAACGATCATGTCGCGCAGGGCGCGCTTCAACTCGTCCGTCGCCTTCAAACGCCCGTCTTCCAACCAGCGGTGCGCCGCCGCCAGGTAGAACATCTTGACGACGCTCGCCGTGTAAATGCGTTCCTCGCCGCGATAACTGGCCTGCGCGGGTCGCGCGGCGTCGCGCAGGTCGATCAACGTGATCGCCAGTTCATTCTCCGCGAGTTTCTTATCGCTGAACCGTCGCAAAGTTTCGCGCGCCGCTTCGTCAACCAACGCTTGCAGCGCGGGCGACGGGACGGCGTTGAAGTTTTTGGTCTGCGCTACGACGGCGGCGGGCGTCGAACGCTTCTGGCTCAACTGCTGCGCCGGAGTTTTGAAGGCGCAAGTCCACAGGCCGACGATGGTGATAGCGGCGCAGCAAAGTGTCGTTCTATTCGGCATAATCAAAATCAAATTTCTCTTCAACGCAGGAAATTGGCGAACAGCGTGATGATGAGCGCATTCGAGAAGTCTATGAAGAACGCGCCCACTATCGGCACGATCAAAAAGCTGCGCGGGGCTGCACCGTAGCGCGCCGTCAGCGCCTCCATGTTGGCGACGGCGTTCGGCGTGGTGCCCAGACCGAAGCCGATGAAGCCGCCCGTCGTCACCGACGCCTCGTAATCGCGCCCCATGAGAACGAACACCACGAGGACGGCGTAAATTATCATAAGAACGACTTGCACGGCGAGTATTACGACGAGCGGCACGGCCAGACCCGCGATTTGCCACAATTTCAAATCCATCAACGCGAGGACGAGAAAGAGCGCGAGCGCGACTGCGCCGAGTGTCTCAATCGCGCGCATGTCGAGTTTGAACCAGTGGAAGTGATCGTCAAGATTTCGCACGAGCGCCGCCACGACCATCGCGCCGACGTAAGCCGGGAGCGTTAGGGGGCGGCCTCCTACGTATAGTTTCGACAAGGCCATGCCGAGCAGCGCGCCGACGCCCATCACCAAAAGCAGCACGAGCAGGTTGCGCAGCAACTCGCCGCCGTCAGGCCGCGCCTCTGCCCCGCTTCGCGTCTCGCGTTCGACCGCTTCCGTTCTGCTGCTGCCATCGTCAATTTCGCCCATCGAGCCGATAGCCCAGAATTCGTCGCTCGCGTCCCGCTTCAAGTCTTCGCGCGGCGCGGCGAGACGAAAGCGGCGTATGAGCGCGACGGCGACCGGATTTCCGACCAGACTTGAGACGAAGATGCCGAACGTGGCCGACGCGATGATGAGCGCGCCCGCGCCCGTGATGCCGAGCGCCTCGAATTGCTCGGTGAAGGCCAGCCCCGTCGCCGGGCCGCCGAGCAACGTCAACGACCCGCAAATGATTCCGAGCGCGGCGGGCGCGCCCATCAATAGCGCCACGCCGACGCCAGCCACGTTCTGCACAACTCCGGCGAGCGACGCGCAGACGAAGAACAAGATCATCCGCCAGCCACCGGCAGTGAGCAATTTGAGCGTCGCGCCGAACCCGATGGTCGTAAAGAAAGCTATCTGCAAGGGCGCGCGCAAAGAGGTGTCGAGCGCGACGCCGAGCGTGCCGCGCGAACGCAGGACGAGCACCAGACCTGCGAACAACAACCCGCCAATCGCCGCCGCCGGAATACTCGCGCGCCTGAGAAACCCGACGCGACCTTGCACCACGCCGCCGACGAACAGAAACAGTGCCGCCAGCGCGAGCGTCAGGACGAGATCGAATTTCAGCGTCCGCAGACCTTCGACGACAGTGAACTCCAACAAAACCTCCAA
Organism: Pyrinomonadaceae bacterium; assembly: GCA_035633995.1. GTDB lineage: Bacteria > Acidobacteriota > Blastocatellia > Pyrinomonadales > Pyrinomonadaceae > JAIVJZ01. The sequence goes on from DASQDV010000661.1 coordinate 9,331, forward strand.
AGGCAGATGTCAGATGCCGGATGTTAGATGTTAGTTAAAACAGACTAAGCTTTTACTAACATCTACCATCCAGCATCCAGCATCTATTTCACTTTTCTTCGTACACGATGCGCCCGTCCATGATCGTCATGCGAACTTTCGTTCGCTCGATCTCGACCGGGTTGATGCGAAAGATGTCTTGCGAGAGGATGACGATATCGGCGAGTTTGCCGGGCGCGAGCGTGCCTTTCGTATTCTCGGCAAACTCTGCGTAGGCCGAGCCGACGGTGTAGGCGCGCACCGCTTCTTCGACCGTGATCTTCTGTTCGGGTATCCATCCTTGCGGGTTCTTGCCGTCGAGCGTGCGGCGCGTCGCGGCGGCGTAGATGCCGAGCATCGGGTTGAGCGGCGCGTCGTACCAGTCCGTGCCGAAGGCGAGATGCGCGCCCGCGTCGAGCAGCGAGCGGAAGGCGTAAGTTGTGCGCGCGCGAGCGTTTCCGATGCGCTTCTCCGCCCAGCGCCCGTCGTCAATCGCGTGATAGGGCTGCATCGAGGCGATGACGCCGCCGCGCGCGAAACGCGCGATGTCGGCGGCGCGTATGTGCTGCGCGTGCTCAATGCGGAAGCGTCGGTCGCGCGCGCCATTGGTCCGGACGACGCCTTCATAGACGGAGAGGATTTTGTCGTTTGCGCTGTCGCCGATGGCGTGAATCATCACTTGCAGATGCGCCGCGTCCGCGCCCGCGACGCGCTTGAGCATCTCGCCTTCGGGAAACATCTCGTCCGAGGGGAGGCCGCGCATGGCTGGTGCGTCGTTGTACGGCTCGAAGAAGAGGGCGGTGGTCGAGCCGAGGCTGCCGTCCGCGAAACCTTTCAAGCCGCCGACGCGCAAGAGGTCTGAGCCGAACACGGCGCGCACGCCCGTGCGCGACAGGCGTTCCCACTGCGGGAGCGGCGAGACGGCGTAGATGCGCGTCTTCAACCCGCCGCGCGCCGCGAGCGCCTGAAACACCCCGACATCGTTTCCCGCGGACATGTCCTGCACGCTCGTCACGCCGAGACTTGCCGCGTGTTCGGTCGCCGCGCGTGCCGCTTCGAGTTTTTCGTCGAAGGTCGCACCGGGAATCTTCGCATAGACGAAACTCATCGCGGCGTCTTTGAGCACGCCCGTCGGCTCGCCCTGCGCGTCGCGCACGATCAGGCCGCCGTCGGGGTCTTTCGTCTCGCGCGTAACGCCCGCGAGTTTGAGCGCGACGCTGTTGGCGCGCGACAGGTGGCCGTCGAGCCGGTTGACGAAGACGGGCGTGTCGGGCGTGAACTTGTCGATCAACTCTTTGGTCGGCAGCGGCGCGCCCGGCCAGCGTTCGTGATCCCAATCGCCGCCCGTAATCCAGCGCCCCTTCGCAGTCTTCGAGGCAAATTGGCGTATGCGCTCGGCAAATTCTGCGGGGCTGGCGGCGTCGCGCAGTTGCACGCTGGCGAGGTGGCTGCCGCCGTCTATGAAGTGGACGTGCGA
>DASQDV010000662.1:0-10439 GCA_035633995.1 Pyrinomonadaceae bacterium
TCTCCTGTTCACGATTTACGATTCACGATTTACTGTTTTATCTTGTCACCTGTCACTATGCGTTCCATCATCGTCGGCACAGCCGGACACATTGATCACGGGAAGACGACGCTCGTGCGCGCGCTGACGGGCGTGGACGCGGATCGCCTGCCCGAGGAGAAACGACGCGGCATCACGATTGACCTCGGCTTCGCCGAACTCTCGCTCGGCGACGTGCGCGTCGGCTTTGTTGACGTGCCCGGCCACGAACGCTTCGTCAAGAACATGCTGGCGGGAGCGCACGGCCTCGACGCCGTCGCGCTCGTCATCGCCGCCGACGAGGGCGTCATGCCGCAGACGCGCGAGCACTTCGACATCTGTAAACTGCTCGGCGTCCGCTCCGGCCTCGTCATCATCACGAAGACGGACGCGGTTGACGACGAGTTGCTCGAACTCGTCCGCCTCGACGCGCCGGAGTTGGTTGCCGGATCGTTTCTGGAAGCCGCGCCGGTTGTCGCCGCGAGCGCGCGCACGGGTGCGGGGCTTGACGAGTTGCGACAGAAATTGCGCGAAGTGGCCGCGCAAGTCCCCGCGCGTTCGTCGCGTTCGGTGGCGCGCCTGCCGGTTGATCGCGCGTTCACGATGCGCGGCTTCGGCGCGGTTGTAACGGGCACGCTCGTCGCGGGCGAGATCGCGGAAGGTCAGGAGATGGAGTTGTTGCCCGCAGGCGTGCGCGTGCGCGTGCGCGGGCTGCAAGTTCACGGGCGCGTGACGACGCGCGCCGCCGCCGGGCAGCGAACGGCGATCAATCTGGGCGGCGTGGACGCGTCTGCCATCGAACGCGGGATGACGCTCGCGCCCGCCGGACGACTCCGCACGACGCAGGTGATCGACACGGAGCTGGAAATGTTGCCGACAGCACCGCGCGCACTGCGCTCGCGCTCGCGCGTGCGCGTGCATCTCGGCGCGGCGGAGGTGCTGGCGCGCGTGCAGGTGTTGGAGGAGGCGGGCGAGATTGCGGCGGGCGCGCGCGGCTTCGCGCAGTTGCGCCTGGAATCGCCCGTCGTCGCGCTCCCCGACGAACGCTTCATCATTCGTTCCTATTCGCCGCAGCGCACCGTCGCCGGAGGACGCGTGCTCGACGCCTTCGCCGCGAAGCATCGCGCGCGTGCGCGCGGCGACGCACGCGCGCGCCTGCTTGCATTGACGGAAGCGAACACGGACGGGGCGCGGCTCTCGCTCTACGTCGAAGCGGCGGGCGATTTTGGTCTCAGGCGCGCAGACCTCGCGGCGCGCACAGGCTGGCGCGACGAGACGCTCGACGCGGCGTTAAAAGATGCGACCGCCGACGGGCGCGGCGGGCTGGTCGAAGCAGAGGGCGTCTATGTCGCGCGGAAGATTTTTGAGAACTTCTTAGAGGCGGCGCGCACGGAAGTGGAAGCGCATCACCGGCGCGAGCCTTTGCAGCGCGGCCTTGCGCGCGAAACTCTGCGCGAGCGCGTGTTCGCTCACGTCGCGCCCGAAGTTTTTCGCGCCGTGCTGACGGAGGCCGAAAGCGCGGGCGTGCTCGTCTCCGAACGCGACACCGTGCGCGCCGCCGCACACACGCTCGCGCTCTCCGGCGCGGACGCCGGGTTGCAAGCGAGCCTCGAACGAATTTACCTTGAGGCGGCGCTCGAAGCGCCGACCTTAGACGAGGCGCTCGGCCGCGCCGCTGCCGCTACGACGGCGGCGGGCAAGCAAGCTGCGACGCGCGAGCACGCGCGCAAAATTCTGCAACTGTTAATAGATTCCGGCGCGCTCGTGCGCGTGGCGGGCGACCTGCTCGTCCACCGCGAAGCCCTCGCGCGCCTCGTCGAAACTCTCGGCGAGTACGCCGCGCGCCACGAACCTGAACGCCTGATCGATGTCGCCGCGTTCAAAGATTTGGCCGGAGTTTCGCGCAAGTACGCCATCCCGCTGCTCGAATACCTCGACCGCGCGCGCATCACGCGCCGCGCCGGAGACCGCAGGCTCATACTAAAAGGATGAGAAAACAGAAAACAGAATTCGGAATTCAGGGGTCGGAATAAGCGTCCTCCGAGATTCGGTTCCGAATTCTGTATCCTGAATTCTATTTTCTCCCGCCTTCTTCCTCTTGCTTCTCGCGCGCGGCGGCGGTAACATAACGGCCGTACAAGAAAAAGTTTCTTTGTCCGAAACGTCTGTCCCGACAGAGTCTGGCGTAAATTTACGGATAATTCGTTACGATTGGTCGCCGGTTCGCTAGCCATCATTTCGCTTAACAACTAACGCCGGAGGGTCAAACATGAATCGTATTCTGGACATCGTCTACTGGGTGGTGGGAATCATCGCCAGTGTGGGCGCGCTCTATTACTTCGTGAAGTTTCTCAGGTCGCCCGGGGTCGAGGGCAACAAGAGTTGGCTGTGGTATGCCATCGGGATGGCAATCGTGGCTTGCATCTGTGCGTTGCTCTACTTCCTGCGGCACGTCAACAAGGAAGAGGAAATTCATATCACGTAGTCCGAGCGCGTGCTCTTTTCGCGCCCGCCGCCGAGCGTGCGACAGCAGCAGCAGCAGTGGCGGCGGGCGCGGGAAGGCTCTCGGCGTCCGGTTCGGGGAAGCGGTCGGCGTGCGCGTGAGATTCGCCGTGCGCACGACGCGCGCCTGCATGACCGGGCGCAGTTGCCAGACATGAAACTTCGACGCCGTTCGCGAACGTGTGGCTGTACCGACAGGCTCCGCGCGGGCGGCGATTTCTTGTGCCGACTCTCTCTAACCGTCGTTACGCCGATGAGGAAATTATACGCATGCTGATCGCTTCAACTCTCCCGACGCTGGCCGCCGTGCTGGGGCAAGCCGTGCCGCGTTTCGGCACGTCGCTCACGGTCGTCGTTTTTCTCATCTTCTTCGTCGGCGCGCTCGTCGGCTGGCTCGTCGCCACCGTGCTCGGCTTCGCACGTGCGCGCGCTTTCGGCCCGTCCACGCGCTGGTTCGCGCTCGCCTGTCTCTGCCTGCTCGGCTTCAACCTGCACCTCGTCGCGGTCTCCGTGCTCGGCATGACCGAAACCGACCCCGAGAAGGTGATCAGCTTCGGCGCTTTCGCGCCTCTGTTCCTGTTGCTCGGCAGCATCTCGGCCATCGTCGGCTTCCTGCGCCTGACCAACCCGCGCCCCTGACGCTTCCGCCGACAGCGCAGAGTCGCTTCGGCAAATCCACTTTAGAAAGTTCACTCTCAAGTTGAAACAAAACTTCTTTTTTCTGGTGCTCGCGCTCGTCATGGGCGCGGCGATTATCCTCACGGTGCGCGAGCCTGCCGCGCGACGCAAAACCGTGCCCGCGCGTTTCGTCACCACGAGCGGCACGCGCTTCGTCGTGGACGGGCAGCCCTTCCGCTTCGCGGGCGCGAACGTCGCCGTCATGTATCGTGAAGAGGATCGCGCGCGGATGCCGGAGACGCTCGCGGAAGCCGAGCGACTCGGACTGGGCGTGGTGCGCGTCTGGGCTTACGGCGAGGGGACGGAGCAGGACGGCGTGTTGCCCGTCGGTCGCGACCGCGACGACTGGCCGCGCACGCACCCCTTCCGGCGCGCGCCCGACGACTGGAACGAAGAAGCCTTCGTACACCTCGACCGCGTGCTCGCCGAAGCCGCGCGCCGAAACTTGCGCGTCCAACTCTGTCTCACAAACTGGTGGCGCGACACGGGCGGCGTCACGCAATACCTGCGCTGGGCGGGCATCCGCGACGCGGCGGACGACGCGCACCCCTTCGGCATCAACATCGAACGCGCGATGCTCTTTTACACGAACGAGGAGACGCGCCGCCTCTACCGCCAGCACGTCCAGCGCATCGTCACGCGCCGCAACACCGTGACCGGCACGCTCTACCGCGACGACCCGACCATCCTCGCCTACGAGTTGATGAACGAAGCGCAGGGGTTGCCCGGTCGCTGGCAGGAGCGCCGCGCGTGGGTCGCGGAGATGAGCGCCTACGTCAAGTCTCTCGATCCGAATCACATGTTGACGCCCGGCACGTGGGGGTATCGTTCGGCCTTCGAGCGGCGCTCGTGGCTCGAAGAACATCGCCTCCCGCACGTTGACTTCGCAGACATACACAACTACCCGCGCGACGATCACGATACGTTCGTCACTTCGCCGCAGGCGCTCGGCGAGTTCATAGAGAACCGCGCCGCCGCTTCTTTCTCGATCAACAAGCCTTTCGTAATGGGCGAGTTCGGCATGGGGGAGGAAGGCTACGAAGGCGTCTCGCAGGCCGAGTGGTATCGCGCCTACTTCGATCACTCCGAGAGAAACGGCGCGGCGGGCGCGATCTTCTGGATCATCACGCCCGACGTGCGGCGCGGCTACGGCATCACCTACACGACCGCGCGCGACGAAGCGGTGCGCGGCGAGATCGCGCGCGGCGCGGCGCGCTTCGCGTCCGCGCGCAATGCCACGCCGCGCGCCGATTTGCTCGATGCGCGGCGTCATCTCATCCCACGCCAGTTCGCCTTCACGCGTCCCGCCACAGACGAGGGCGCACGTCCCGCCGTCACGAATCCCTTGCCCGGCGGCGGCTTGCTCTATCGCTTCCGGCCGGAACAGGCCGTCGTCGGTCGCTTCGAGAAGATGGGCGGAGGCGACGGTTACGTGTGGGGGACGGGCGTGGGCTTCTTCGAGTATCTCGTGCCGGGCAGGGAAGACTGGCGCAAGGTCGGCGAGATCGTCGTGCGCGCACACCTCCAACCCGTCCTGCCCGTCGAAGCGAACGGGCGCTACGAAGGCACGCGCGTCACGCTCTACGTCAACGGGACAAACTGCGGCTCGCGCCTCGTCACCGTCGAACAACCGCCGCAGGTGCTCTTACAGGAATGGCGCGTGGACTCGCTCGTCGCGCGCGCCGAGGCCGCGCGTGGTCGCCCGCTCTCGGTGCGCTTCGTCGTCGAACTCGACTCCGACCGCCCCTTCGGCATCAACCTCTCCAACTTCCCGACGACCGACAACAACCGCGACGCAAAACCCGTCGAAGTGGAAGTGAGATAAAAGGAAAGACTGTCCGTAGTCAGTTGTCAGTTGCATGTGGCAATCACACAAGCTACTAAAGATAGGCTTGAACAACTGACAACTGGCTAAGGACAATTGACAGCTTTTTAGCGCAGCAGTTTCGCCGCGTCCTGTGCGTAATAAGTAATGATGAGGTCGGCTCCGGCGCGGCGGATGCTGGTCAGGGTCTCCAGCATCACGCGCTCTTCGTCAATCCAACCGCGCGCGGCGGCGGCCTTGATCATCGCGTACTCGCCCGACACGTGATAGGCCGCAAGCGGCAGATCGAAACGGTCGCGCACCATGCGCAGGATGTCCAGATAAGCGGTCGCCGGTTTGACCATGAGGAAGTCCGCGCCCTCCGCGTAATCGAGTTCGGCCTCGCGCATCGCCTCGCGCGCGTTTGAGCCGTCCATCTGGTACGAACGGCGGTCGCCAAACGCGGGCGCGCTCGCCGCCGCCTCGCGGAACGGCCCGTAAAAAGCCGACGCATACTTCACCGCATAAGACATAATGGCGACCTGATCCAAGCCCGCGCTGTCTAACGCTTCGCGAATCGCGCCGACCTGCCCGTCCATCATCGCCGACGGCGCGACGATGTCCGCTCCCGCCTCCGCCTGGCTCACCGCCGTCTGCGCCAACAGCTCCAGCGTCTCGTCGTTCAACAACTCGCCTGCGCGCACCACGCCGCAGTGCCCGTGCGAAGTGTACTCACACAAACACGTGTCCGCGATGACGACCATCTCCGGCACGGCGCGACGCACCGCGCGAATCGCCGCCTGTACCACGCCGTCCGTCGCATACGCGCCCGTCGCCGTCTCGTCCTTCGTCTCCGGCAACCCGAACAAAATGATCGCGCGCACGCCCACGTCGAACGCCCCCGACGCCTCGCGCACCACCTCGTCCACCGACAAATTAAACACGCCCGGCATCGAAGAAATTTCGCGCCGCACGCCCTCACCCGCACACGCGAACAAAGGCAGCACCAAATCCTCGCGCGCCAGCCGCGCCTCCCGCACCAACGCGCGCAAAGCCTCTCGCCTCCGCAACCTTCTCGGACGATGAACTAACTCAGCCATTACAAATACTCCCTTTCCCGCTCAACCAACAGCGCGTCCCGCCGCTGCTCCACGCTCTCAAGCGTCTCCGCTTCGCCCTCTCCCCGAACCCGACGCATTCACCCCGAATAATACGTGCAGCCCCACCCGCAAGCAAACTTCCCCGCCCGCATCCTACCCAACTTGACCTTTCAACCACGCCCCCTATAATGTCTCTTCCACCCCATGGCGGGGTAGCTCAGCCGGTTAGAGCGTGGGATTCATAACCCCAAGGTCGGGAGTTCGAGTCTCCCCCCCGCTACCAACTCCACTTTAACTTGCAATAGTTTACGAGGCTCAGGCCGATGTGTGTTTTGCCGCTGCTTCAACTTTTGTCGTGGCTGGGAACATACATTTCTAAAACATTTGCCCGCTCTGCTACGGCATGTGACTGCTACCATCCCACGGGATATAAGGGTTGCTCTTGACATGCCACGAAGCGCCCGCAGAGGGGATAGCTGACAGTGGGCAATGAGGGTGGCACGCGTTTACGTCACATGGAAGCGCACTTATTGCCGGAGAAGTTTAGAGTTTTGGAAAAGTTTGAGAGGGCAACGGGAACCGGTAAGCCCGTCCATTGCTGCCGTCCATGAGGATTATTCCGCAGGGCTGAAAGGGAAAATTTCCCGGATGATGAAACCGGCTCGCACGCCGTCATTTAAGCTGACAATACAATATAATGAGCACTTACGAGCATGAGCGCTTATCTACTAACATGGAGTCCGAAGAAGTGGAGATGGGTAGACCTGTCACAACGAATAAGCGAGATTAAGAAGAAGAGTTTCTGCGTCACGGATTGGAGTTGCGGGAATAACAGATCAATCGCCAAAGGAGACAGGCTTTTTCTCCTGCGACAAGGCGAGGAGCCGAGAGGAATTGTCGGGGCGGGGTATGCTGTCTCAGAGCCTTATGCAGAGATTCACTGGAGGCCAGAGAAAGCACGGCAAGGCAAGACGACCATGTACCTGACGGTTCGATGGGAGATGCTGTTGAATCCCGAGACGGAATCCATCTTTCCCCGCGAGTGGTTGAATGAAGGTTTGCTGTCGAAGGTTAACTGGAACACGCAAATATCAGGAATCACGATTCATCCTGAAGCTGCACAGGTGCTTGAGGAAAGGTGGGCGGCTTTCCTGCATGAAAGAGATCATGAATTCTCACTTTTCCGGGATGTCTCATAGAGGGCAGAACCGCGCAAGGGGATGGGCGTTTCATGTTGTTAATCTAATTTCTAATTTGGAGAAGTGCATTATGCAAAGTCTCGTTCTGTCCCTACTCGCGATACTACTTGTTCTCTGTTTACCCTGCGATGCCGGTACCACCGCTAACGACACTATGAGCGAAGTGCCTTTCTCTTTTGAGAAGGGGTATGTGATTGTGCATGCCAACATCAAGGGCGAGAAGGATGTGGAGTTAATTCTGGCTACCGGCTCGGAACATTCAGTGGTGGACTCCGGGCTATTGAATAAATATAAGTTGCCGTCCTTTTACTCGGGAGAAGGGCGGATCATGGGAAACAGTCAAGACCGCATCTACTTCTATAGTCCCGTTACCGGCATCCGCGTCGGGAATATTAAAGGGTTAAGTTTAAGTATGAGGTTAGGCTCTCTGGCGGATGCGAGCAGCAGAGTCGGACGAGAAATCTTCGGCATCTTTGGCGCCGATTTTTTTAAGGGGCGTGTGGTGCAATTTGACTTCAGGAAGAAAGTAGTGAGGTTTCTGCCCGACTCGTATTCCGGCACAGCTAAAAGCATCACCTTACCCATGAGCTATTACAAAGAGGGCGTCACACTGCCGATTGTCGAGAACGTGACATTTGATGGAAAGAAAATTAAGACACTGTTAGACACCGGGGATTTAACAGTGCTTTCCCTCTCTCCCGCCGCAATGAAGCAACTAGGTCTGTCACCTCTACCTGAAAAGAGCGAACCGCGCCCCGATAAAATTAGCTCGTTGCGATTCCTTGATTATGAGATAGCGGGCGTTCCGGTTCTCCTCTACGCTAAGGGCGCGGGCTTCGACCGCGACATCAAGGAGTATGGAGCGGTCGCCGGAATCTCCCTCTTGCAAAACTTTGCTTCTACTTTTGATTTTCGCGGCAAAGTTGTAGTCCTTGAGCCTAAATGAAATATGCTGAATCGGGCGATTATATAGTTGATTCACCTGAGCCATCGGGCGGATTCTTGAAGGGCTTGCGGTATGCTGTGTCGCTTGTACGAGTGCCGGGTACTTGCTCAATCATTCGCTTGGCTACCATCCGCCCGAAGACGTTCTTAACCCGGTGAGCGGCGGCGGCGGCATCACCCTCCGCGCACGCAAGATGATTACGGCGGGTCTTGCGCATGAAGGCAACGCCCGTCACGGCCGGGTGCATGCCGTCGTCGGGCGCGGCTTTATAATAGTTCTCACTTGAACCCCCATTTCGTTAATGAGCGGTCTCGACGGCATGCGGCCAACGGGCGGGCGCGGGCGCTTTCGATCTTTATCACGTCATGGGTCTTACGATTGACGCGCAGCCGCAGGCACGCGCATCCGTGACCGTAGTGTCCGTTCGTCTCCACCCATTGCTTCGATGTGAAGGACGGCCACTTGCCTTCAGCTTGATACCCGCCCTGCGACCCGATGACCCACTCGCCGTCACGGTCATGCAGAGAGGCGTTGGCGGGTGTCGGATTACTGAACCACCCGCAACGGGTCTCGGACTGTTCGACCGCACGTGCGCGTGGCCTTCGCGGCTGTGCGCTGACGAGAGCTGCGAAGGCTAACAGCAGGCCGATCACGATCATCAAGCCGGGTTTTACAAACGTCTTATTCATATCTTCTCCACCTTAACGCCGGAGCGCCTGATTTTGTGATTAGACCCGGAGTTCGCCCGTCTAATCCTGTTCAGGCTCAAGGCTCGCCCGTCCAGTCAGGCTATACCTGTAGAGGGTCGAAGCGCGCCGCCACCTGGTAATGGCAGTTCGAGCGGAGAGGGCGACCCGCCGACGAAAATCATCGACGAGCCACACTCTCGCCTGTGTCCTGATGGCCGCCTGCGTAATCAGTCGTCACCGCAGGTGTTTGTTGAACCATTCGAGGGTGCGCGTCCACGCCAGTTTGGCGGCCGTCTCGTCGTAGCGCGGCGTCGTGTCGTTGTGGAAGCCGTGCTGCTTGCCCTCGTACATGTGCGACGCGTACACCTTCTTGTTGGCCTTGAGCGCCGCCTCGTAAGCCGCTATCCCGGCGTTGACCCGCTCGTCGTTGCCCGCGTAATGAAACAACAGCGGCGCGGAAATCCTGGGCACATCATCAACGCCCGCCTGACGGCCATAGAACGCGACCCCGGCGTTCAACTCGCTACCCAGACGCACGGCCAGTTGATTCACCATCCCGCCGCCGAAACAAAAACCCACCGCGCCCAGTTTGCGAGTGGAATCGGGACGCGCTTTGAGCCACTTGGCCGCCGCGACGAAGTCTTCGGTCATCTTCTTCCCGTCCACCTCGCGAAAGGCGACGGCGCCCTTCTCGTCGCTGCCCGGATAGCCGCCCACCGAGGTCAACCCGTCCGGCGCAAAGGCGACGAACCTGGCGAGCGCGAGGCGGCGCGCCACGTCTTCGATGTAGGGATTGAGTCCCCGGTTCTCGTGGATGACGAGCACGACGGGCTGCTTCTTCCCCTGTGCCGGGCGAGCCAGATAACCTTTGATCGAGCCGTTACCCATAGGGGATGGCACGACTTCGTAGCCCACTTTGATGCGTTTGTCGTCGGGCGGCACCTGCTGCGCCCATGCGTAGTTGGGTGTCAGGCTCTCGAAGATGGCGGCGACGGTCAGGCCGCCGACAGCAAACCTGGCGGCGCCGTTGAGGAAAGTGCGGCGGTCGATGTCGCCGTGCTGGTATTCGTGAAAGAGGTCTAACAACTCCTGCGGGTAATCGGATGCTACTTTGCGTTCCATTCTTTCTCCTTGCATGTAACTCCGGCGGAGTAAGAGCTGACTCTCACATCTGGCCGGTGAATCCGAAATCTGTTCATCGTTCGGGGCGGCGCTGTAAGTACCGGCGCGGATGTTTCCCCGGCGGAAAGGAGAGCGCCGGGCACAAGCATAACATCAACCCGCCGGTTCGGGGTCGCAAGCCCGCGTCTGCCACACCGGCGGCGAGTCGCCTGCGGCGTAACTTCTACGCCACTCGCGTTGCGCCTCCGTGCTTTTGATCCGCAACCCTCTAATTTAGATGTAAATCTTCGTCCGACCTTCTATAATGAATTTCCCCTTTCCCCCGGCAGCCATCTAAAGGCATTTCGCAAGCCCGCGCCTGCTCGAACCAAGAGTGAACAA
>DASQDV010000663.1:0-4602 GCA_035633995.1 Pyrinomonadaceae bacterium
GCCGTCACGGTCGAACAGACCGCTTACCCGGTGGCGATGGAATCGAAGACGGCGCTGCTGCTCGATCTTCTGGAGCGCGAACGCTTCGAGCGCGTGCTCGTCTTCACGCGCACGCGGCGCGGCGCAGAACGCCTCTCGCACATCCTCGAAGCGCGCGAGCACAAAGTTAATCGCATTCACGCCGACCGCACGCAGCCGCAGCGCGAAGCCGCCCTGCGCGGTTTCAAGGACGGACGCACGCGCGTGCTCGTCGCAACCGACATCGCGGCGCGCGGCATTGACGTTGAATCAATCTCGCATGTCATCAACTACGACGTGCCCGCCGCGCCGGAAGATTACGTGCACCGCATCGGGCGCACGGGACGCGCGGGAAATCGCGGTCGCGCGATCACGCTCGTCACGCCGGTCGAAGAACTCAACATGCGCGCCATCGAGCGTTTGACCGGGCAAGCGGTCGAGCGCGTCCTGTTGCAGGGCTTCGGCGGCATGCAGACGGCGACGGCGGGCGCATCGAAGCCTTTCGCCGGAGTCAAACGCGCAGGCGCGAGCGTCGGTCGCCGCTCGTTCCGCCCGCGTCGCGGCAGGTAACTACGACGGCGGCGGCATGGTCGCCCCTGCGACTCTTAAAGTTTCTCCTCTTTTTAACCACACAGGCTTGACGACCGCCGCCGCTGTTAAGCACGGTCGTCAAAGCAGGTGATTACAAACGGGCTTCGGGTCGCACAGGCGATGCGGAAGCAGTCGGATCGGAAAGGAAATGCGCATGATCGAGAATACCGAGACGGATCAGACGATGGCGAAGGCTGAGAAGCTTGAGAAGCGGACGTATATCGTCGGCGAACGCGTGGAGAAGCTCTGCACGAAGTGCGAGGTCGAGCGCGGCCATGTCGTCGCATCCGTCACCAAGCGCGGGCAGGTGTCGCGCGTGACGTGCCCTGTGTGCCAGACGCGCAGCACGTTCAAGAGCGGCGTCAAGACTTCCGGCTCGCGCTCGACGCAGGCCGGTGCGCCTTACGATCCTTCGCGCATGTATCGCGCGGGTCAGACGTTGATGCACCCGTCGTTCGGCCTCGGCGAAGTCACCGCGCTCGTCGAACCGCAGAAGATAGACGTGCTTTTCGCCGACCGCCTGCGCCGGATGATTCACGGTCGCGCTTAAAAGACGCGCGCCTGTAGAGTTATTCGGAGTTGAGGCTCGCCGCCGCACCGCCCGCCGGGCGTCCGGCGGCAGCGACGCGCTCGACCATCTGCCTGAACTGTTCGAGGTTGATGATGGGCTTCGTCCAATGCTCGTCGCAACCGGCCACTAACGAGCGTTCGCGGTCGCCGAGCATGGCGTGCGCGGTCAGGGCGATGATCGGCGTGCGGTCAAACGCGGCGTCGGCGCGCAGGCGTCTGGTTGATTCCAGCCCGTCAATCGTGCCCGCCAAACTCAAGTCCATCAAGATCACATCGGGACGCAGGGCACGTGCCTGCGCCAACCCCTCTTCGCCGGACGTCGCCTCGTGAAGTTCGTGCCCGCCCAGCTCCAACACAGTGCGGACGAGATCACGTATGTCCTCGTCGTCTTCAACTACTAATATTTTTGCCACCGGACGGTTCCACTCCGATCTCTTCGAGGCTTTCGGGCGTTTGGCTCGTTTATAGCAAATAGTTCGGAAGGCGTCCACGCGGAAGCATTGAAGCGGCGGGCGAACCAGTGCCCGCGCGTCCTGCACCGGCAGACACAAAGGGGCGGGGAGGTCGCCCAAAACCTCCCCGCCCCTTTCGCCTCCCCCGCCACCGGAGAGAGGTTCCCTGTCTCGCGCTTGCCCTTACTTCGTCGTCGCGGCGGCGGCGCGCACGGCGGCGGCGGCCTGCCCGGCAAGTTGCGAGATCAAATCTTCGCCGTCCGACTTGGCTTTGGCCTTAATCGTGTTGGCGAGCAGGCGTTCCGCGCCGCGCTCCAGTTTGTATTCGAGCGTCAACTCGTCTTTGGCCTTCAAAGAACTCGCCGCGCCGCTGCTGCTCCCGCCGTTTGAGGTCGGGGCGACCGCTTCGCTCGCAATCGCCGCAGACTTCTTGAGGAAACCGCCGAAGCCGCCACCGCCGCCGCCCTTCTTGTGCGCGACCGTGCTGTAGAGAATGTAATCGCACTCCTTCGCTTTGGCCTCCGACTCGGCCTGCTGCGGTTGCTGCGCTTCGAGCGCGACGACTTCGACCGAAGCGTTGTTCAAATTACTCATCAGCGCACGGCGCACCGCTTCCGCGAGAGCCTCGGCGTTGACGTTGTCGCCCGTCAGACCCGTCATCGTCATCGGTACGCCGACGCGCACCACGCCCGCCCTCTTCGTGCTCGCGCGCGAACCCGTCTTCGCCGCGCCCGCGTTCGCTCCGCTTGCGCCGCCCCCCGACGCCGCATCCGTATCCGAATCGTTCGCGGAGTTGGTCGCAGGCATGCCGTAGATTTCGCGGTAGTCGCTCACCTGACGGTAATCTGCGGGCGCTTCGAAGAGCGCGCTATCCAAAACGGCGTTGCTGATCTCCAACACCTCTTGCGTGAAGGTGTACGACGCCTGCCCGTTATCGTCGAACAGGGTCGTCGTGACCATGACGGGGTAGCCGAGTCTCGCCACGCCCACTTGCTTCGAGCGATATTGGTCGCGACAGCCGCCCGGCTCCGTCGAGCGCATGAAGGACATGCCGGCGGCATAATCACAGTCGAGCGCGAAGGCCGCGTCAATGTACCAGCCGTCGGTCTCCATACGGCTGCGGCTGACCTGGCAGGCGTCCGGCGACGACTCGGTGACGATGGAAGTCTTGATGTGGCGCGCGGTGTAGCCGAACATTTTTTTACGCTCGCCCGTGTCGGTGGAAGTAAAAGTCGAGGTGATGATGCCGCCGCGACGCACGGCCTGCTGCGTGTTGGTGGCGGGCGATTGCTCGGCAGCGGTCGCACTCGCGTCCAACTTTTGATCGAACGGCGTCATCAGATAAGTTTTCGTCGGCACGCCGAGTTGGAGAGTTCTGCGCAGGTCGCATTGTGTGATGAGGACTGACGCCGCGCTTTGCTCGGTGCGCTGGCGTTTGCCTTTGATGTAGGTCACTTGCTCGGACGACTGCCCGGAGGAAGTGTTTCTGGTTTTGATCTTAACGTCGGCGCGGGCGTCTCCCGCAGCGCCGAAGCCCACGCCGCAAACGACGAGGAGCGCGAGGCTGATGGTTCGGAGTAATTTTTTCATGGTGGCGTTTTCCCTTTTTCGATTGAATTGCTGCTGATTCTTGCGTCGCCGGGCGGGCGCGAAGGTTTGGGCGTCGCGCACTATTTCCGGCTCTCATCAAATAACGCGCAACGCACGGGAAAAAAGGATCACGCGGGGCGCGAAGATTTATCGCGGTTCCGAACGGATGACGCCGGGCGGTCGCACGCCGGAGGCTGACGACTACGGGCGGCGCGCGCCGAGAGCGTCGGCGCGGCGCGCGAATTGATATGGTGCGGACAGTCGTTTATACTTGCCGCGAAACGCCGGAAGCGCGAGCGGACAGCATTTAGTAAAAGATGTCGAAATTTCCTCTGTGACAACTTCCTCCCCACAAGATGTAACGCGTTTGCTCATCCAGTTGACGGATGGCAACAGGACTGTGCTGGACGAACTTCTCCCGCTCGTCTACGGCGAGTTGCGCAGTCTGGCGGCCAACTACCTGCGCCGCGAACGCTCCGCCCACACGCTGCAACCGACCGCTTTAGTCCACGAAGCCTACCTCCGGCTCGTCGATCAAAATCAGGTCAGGTGGCAAAACCGCGCGCACTTCTTCGGCGTCGCCGCGCAGATGATGCGCCGCAT
Organism: Pyrinomonadaceae bacterium; assembly: GCA_035633995.1. Classification (GTDB taxonomy): domain Bacteria; phylum Acidobacteriota; class Blastocatellia; order Pyrinomonadales; family Pyrinomonadaceae; genus JAIVJZ01. Next base: position 3,825 of record DASQDV010000663.1, read on the forward strand.
CCTCGTCGATCACGCGCGCGGCCACAACGCCGAGAAGCGCGGCGGCGAAGTGCACAAGCTCTCGCTCGACGAGAACATAGACGTGACGGACGAACGCGCGACCGACCTCATCTCGCTCGACGACGCGCTCACGGCGCTCGCCGCCATCGACGAGCAAAAGAGCCGCATCGTCGAACTACGCTTCTTCGGCGGCCTCTCGGTGGAGGAGACGGCGGAAGTGCTCGGCGTCAGCGCCCCCACAGTCAAACGCCAGTGGCGCATGGCGAAGGCATGGCTTTACGGACAAGTGCAAAAGCAGTAAGCAGTCAGCAGTGAGCGGTAAGCAGTAAAAAACTGTTCCCTGCCTGCTCACTGCTGACTGCTCACTGCTTACTATTTTTATGACCCCCGAACGTTGGAAGCAAGTAGAAGAGGTTTTTCAGGCCGCGCTTGATCTCCCACGCGATGAACGCCCCAAGTTCATCGCGGAGACGTGCGCGGACGATGCGGCGCTTCGCGGGCAGGTCGAGGCGCTCGTCGCGCAGTACGAAGAGGCGGGCGACTTTATCGAAGAACCCGCCTTCGTCCTCAACAACTTCAACCCGGGCAGCGTCCCTTTCCGCACCACGCAGCCGACCTCTTTCGAAGACGACCCGATGGCGGGCGCGCGCATCGGCGCGTACAAGATCGTGCGCGAGATCGGGCGCGGCGGCATGGGCGCGGTCTATCTGGCCGTGCGCGCCGACAGCGCCTACCAGAAGCGCGTCGCCATCAAACTCGTCAAGCGCGGCATGGACAC
>DASQDV010000664.1:0-12105 GCA_035633995.1 Pyrinomonadaceae bacterium
GGGCTGCCCCGGTGAGCGTCCACGAACAGGCCACGTGCGTAGCTGAGCTTCCTGCCGTTGTTCAGCCTTGCCTGTTCCTGAAGCTTTTCGGTGACGAATGCGCCCAGGCGTCCGCTTGTCAGCGCGTCGTTCCAGATCACGAGGTCTGCCGCCGTGCCGAGGACGGCGCCGCCGCTGCTGCCGCGTTCGTTGCCGACATACATTCCCACACGCCAGCCGTTGCCCTCCTTCACGTAACCGAGAGCGCGGTTCTTGATGATGTCCCGCAGGTCTCCGGGGGACACGGTCGTCTTCATCCCGAGCGGCTCGAACAATCGCTTGCGCGTGAAATCGGGAAACGACATCCCGCTCGTGCGCGCGACGAGATCAGTCAGCAGCACGTAGCCGCTGTTTGAGTAAGACCACTCCTCGCCCGGCGCGAAGTTGAGGCCGCGCTGACGCAGAATCAGGCTCACCACGTCGTCAACATTTCCTCCCATCAGTGGCCGGAGGCCAGTCCAGTCGCGGATACCGGAGGTATGTGTGAGCCGGTGGTCTACCGTAACCTTGTGTCCATAATCGGGGAGTTCCGGGAAGTGCTTGCGGATGTCGTCGGAGAGCGAAAGGCGCTTATCTTCGACGAGGAGGAGGACGGCGGCGGCGACAAACTGCTTTCTGACCGATCCGATGTCGAGGATCGAGCCGGGGCTCAAGGGAACTTCGCGCTCAAGGTCGGCCGAGCCGTAAGCGCGGTTCACGACCAGCTTTCCGCCCTGCGAGACGGCGACCGAGCACCCGGGCGCATCCGGCTTGACCGAGTTGAAGATTTTGTCGATCTCGCCGGTCTTGTCCTGCGCGTAAGCGGTCGTGCCGACAAGCAGGACGGCGACCACGAGCGATACTAGAAGGGAAAAGTAACTATTTTTACTGGTGTTTTTCATTTATTTTCTCATTTACAGTATTATCTAAGGGTCTGATTTGAGGGCGCGCGTTTCGATTCGCGTAATATGCATAACGAGGGCAATCCGCTTTTATTAACAGGCCGGGCGCGAATCCGAGACGCCATGCCCGATACGTTGAAGGCGCGGCGGGTAATGATAAACTCAGCGGTATTAAAGAATATTTGCTGGTGCGGGAGAATTGAGTGCTTATGCGTAAACTGATGATGGTTGCAATCGCTGTATTCTCACAGATGCAGATTCATGCTCCTCACCTCTTTGCTCAAACCGAAAGTGTCACTCGCCAGGAAACGCTCCGAGGCTCAATCACACCCGAACGCGCATGGTGGGATGTTCTACATTATCATTTAGCGGTCGAGTTTTTTCCCGAGACGAAAAGGTTGAAGGGATCGAATACGATAACTTTCAAAACTCTGAAACCGGGCAGTCGAATGCAGATTGATTTGCAACCTCCGCTCGCTATTACAAAAATCAGTCAAGGAAACTCACAGCTTAAGTTTGAGCGGGAAGGAAATGTTTACTGGGTGTCGTTTGAAAAAGATATGCCCGCAGGTGTAGAGGATAAGATAGAAGTATTTTATGAAGGGAAGCCTGTTGAAAGTAAGAATCCTCCGTGGGTCGGTGGAGTAACGTGGGGGCGGGACGATCTGGGAGAACATTTTATCGTCACCACCTGTCAGGGCATCGGGGCGAGCATCTGGTGGCCGAATAAAGATCATGGCTCTGACGAACCTAATCGCGGCATGCGGACGAGCGTTACCGTGCCCGAGAATCTAACTGCTGTTGCAAACGGTCGTTTGAAAAAAACGGATCACAGCGTCGGAGACAAAACCAAAACCTTTCATTGGGAGGTTATCAATCCGATTAACAATTACGGAGTCAACGTCAACATCGGCAACTACGTGAATTTCTCTGAAAAGTACAAGGGTAAAGGCGGTGTGCTGGACATGGATTATTGGGTTTTGGCGCACCAGAAAGATGCCGCTGTTAAGCAATTCAAGGAAGCTCCGCGAACGATAGAAGCCTTTGAACACTGGTTCGGGAAGTATCCGTTTTACGAAGACAGTTTCAAGCTCGTGGCTGTTTCCTATCCGGGAATGGAGCACCAAAGCTCGGTCACTTATGGCAATTGGTACAGGAATGGTTATCGTCAGCGGGACGTGAGCAACACCGGAATCGGTTTCAAGTTCGACTTCATCATCGTGCACGAATCGGGGCACGAATGGTTTGGCAATAATGTTTCAATGAAAGATGCCGCAGACATGTGGATTCACGAAGGCTTTACAAATTATTCGGAGAATCTTTTTGTCGAATATCATTTCAGTAAAAAAGAGGCGGAGGATTATGTCATCGGCAGCCGCCATAACATCAGGAATGACGCACCAATCATCGGCGTCTATGGAACGAACAGATCAGGATCAGGAGATATGTATTACAAAGGCGGAAACATGCTCCATACGATCCGCCACGTCATAAATGACGATAAAAAATGGCTCGCCATCTTGCGCGGGATCAACGCCGACTTTTGGCATCAGACAATTTCAACCGAACAGATCGAATCATATATCTCCGGGAAGGCTGGTATTGATTTCAGCAAGGTGTTTGACCAATACCTGCGCACGACGAAGATACCACTTCTAAAATACAAGACGGACGGGCGCACGCTATCTTTCAGTTATGAAAGAGTCGTTAAAGGCTTTGCGATGCCGCTCCGCGTCACGATTAACGGTAAAGATGTGACAATCACTCCGAACGAGACGGCACAGACTTTTGTGTTTCCCGAAGAGATCAAAACATTTGAAGTCAATCGCAACTTCTTCGTCGATGCACAGAAGAATGATCTGTAACGTCTATGATCCGCCGGTCGGTTGTTGCACCGGAGTTGCCGCGCCATTGTTTCACTGAAAGCCAGGGCGCGCGAGTCGTATAGCAGAAATTATTTTGAGGCGCGAGAGGTCGCCTGATCGATTCTATTATGCCGCCACCTGAAAGAGGTTTATAACGAACCTCGCCTGCCCTCGGACATCATTGCCACTTAATCTTTTGACTTACCCCTTCCTCATCCTGTTCACCGATTCAATACCTTATTAATAACGAGAGCGTGCTTACCGGAGGCGCAGCCGCACGTGCGCTTGCGGATAAGGACAAGGCGCTTGTTTAAATTCCACGTGGGAACCTTTTTTCGAAGCCAACCGTATAGGCATATACCTTGTGCTTCTACATGTGCCTTGTTAACATGTAGAAGCACGAGGTAACAGCTATGACGCAAACGAAATCCGATCTTCCGCAGGGAACGCTGGACCTGTTGATCCTGAAAATCGTCGCGCTCGGCCCGGTTCACGGGTACGCGATTGCGCAGCGCCTCGATCAGGCGTCGCGCGGCGTGGTTCAGGTTCCGCAGGGGTCGCTCTACCCGGCGCTGCACCGGCTGGAAAATCGCGGCCTGCTGGCGGCCGATTGGAAGGCGACCGAGACCGGGCGCGAGGCCAAGTTCTACCGCCTGACGCGGAAAGGACGGGGGCAACTCGAAGCCGAGACCGCAGGCTGGGAGCGGCTGGCCGAGGCGGTCGGCTTGATCCTCAAATTGTCCGAGGAGAGCACGTAATGAGTTGGTGGTCTCGCCTGTGGCGTGTGAGGGAGATGGATGAGCGACTCGACAAGGAGTTGCTCTTCCATCTGGATCAGCACACCGAAGATTTGATCGCGCAGGGGATCAGTCCCGGCGAAGCGCGGCGGCAGGCGCGTCTCGCTCTCGGCGGCCCGGAGCAGGTGAAGGAGATGTGCCGCGACGCACGCGGGACGCGTTGGCTGGATGACCTGCTGCGCGACCTGCGCTACGGCGTGCGGGTGTTGGCGAAACACCCCGGCTTTACGGGTGTCGCCGTGCTGGCGCTGGCGCTGGGGATCGGCGTGAACACCGCCATTCTGAGCGCGTTGCGCGGCTTTGTCCTGCGGCCGCTGCCTGTAGAAAAGCCGGATGAGTTGGTCATTCCGTACTGGGGCAGAAAAGCCGACGCGCAGGTTTGGGGGAAGTTCTCTTACGCGAACTACGCAGACTTGCGCGAGCAGAGCAAAAGCTTCTCCGACCTCTGCGCGTGGTCGGAGACTTCGGCCGGCATCAGTGACACTGAAAGCCGAGGCGGCGGCGAGGGTGATCGCGCCGAGATCGCCAGGGGCGAGTTGGTTAGCGCCAATTACTTCGACGTGATGGGCGTCAGTCCCATGCTGGGGCGCGGCTTCTTGCCGGAAGATGAGCGGACACCGGACGCTCCTCCGGTGGTGGTGCTCGGCCACGCGCTGTGGCAGCGGCGCTTCAACGCGGACGGCGCGATTCTGGGCAAGACCGTTTACCTGAACGGGCAGCCGTTCAACGTCGTCGGCGTCATGCCGGAATCGTTTCTCGGCGGGGCGTTCTACCTCCGCAAAGGGTTCTGGGCGCCGCTGGCGATGTCGCAAAAATTCGGCCGGCGCGCTCAGTGGAAGACGGATCGCGGCTACGCGATGCTCAACCTGTATGGGCGTCTGAAACCCGGCCTGACGGCGGCGCAGGCCGAGGCGGATTTGAATCTGGCGGCCGACAACCTCGCGAAACATCATCCCCTTGAGAACGCCGACACGAAAATCCAACTCAGGACTGAACTCGACGGGCGTTATGAAGACGCGACGAACGGGATCAGGTACGGCGGCATGCTGGCCTTGTGCGTGTCGGCTCTCGTGCTGCTGCTGGCTTGCGCCAACGTGGCGAACCTGACGCTCGCGCGTGCCGTCACGCGCGCCAGAGAGATAGGGATTCGACTGGCGCTCGGCGCGAGCCGCGGGCGCGTCGTCCGGCAACTGCTGACGGAGAGCATGCTGCTGGCGTTGCTGGGCGGCGCAGTGGGTAGTGTGTTGGCCTACCGGGGCGCGCCGGTGATCATGGCGAGCTTTCCGCCGGTTCCATATCCCATCAGTTTGGACTTCGCGCCGGACGTTTACGTGCTCAAGTGGATGTTGGTGATCTCGCTGTTGACCGGCGCGCTGTTCGGTCTGGCACCGGCACTGCTGACTTCGCGCAGCGATCTGGTCGCCGTGATCAAAGGCGCGGCATTGAGATCGTCGCGCGGTCGTAGTCGCTGGGATTTGCGCGGCGCGCTGGTCATCGCGCAGGTCACGATCTCCATCGTCGTGCTGATCTGCGCGGGACTCTTCATCCGCAGCCTCGAACAGGTGCGCCGCACCGACCCCGGCTTTCAGACCGAGAACCTGATCACGATGATGATCAACCCCAGGCCGCTGGCCTACGACGACAAGGAGATCGCCGGACGACTGTTCCCCGAACTCCTGCGCCGCGTCGCGTCGCAGCCCGGCGTGCGCTCGGCCGCGCTGATCGACGAGATGCCGCTCGCAGTCGCGCACAACACGCGCGGCCCCGTCGTGCGAGAGGGCGAGGCCGATCCGCCGCCGAATCAGGGCACGAGCGCCGACTGCAATTTCGTGACGCCGAAATACTTCGAGACGATACAGACGCCGCTCGTCCTTGGACGCGACTTCACAGACCGCGACGACGCGGACGCGCCACGCGTCGTGATCGTCAACCAGGAGTTCGCGCGCAAATTTTACGGCGGCGAGCAGGGTGCGTTGGGGAGACGCTTCCGCTTCGCGCAGGGCACGCCGCTGATGGAGATCGTCGGCATTGCGAAGGACGGGCGCTATCGCTCGCTGTATCAAGACCCGCAGCCGCACATGTTCCTGCCCGTCTACCAGCACCCGCGCGCGGGGATGACCGTGCTGATCGGCGCGCATGCAGCGGGCGACGTGCAGGCGGTGGTTGAAAGCACGCACCGCGAGATCGCGCGGCTGGATTCGCGCCTGCCGGTGTTCGGCGTCATGGTCGGCGAAGAGAACCTGGCGATGGCGTACTGGGGCGCGCGCGTGGCGGCCGGGCTGGCTCTAACGTTCGGGGTGCTGGCGCTCGTGCTGGCGACGATGGGGCTGTACAGCGTGATGACTTACGCCGTCAGCCAGCGCACGCACGAGATCGGCGTGCGGATGGCGCTCGGCGCGCGCCTGCGCGACGTGGTGCGGATGGTCGTCGCTCAAGGGATGAGAATGGCGCTGGTTGGCATCGCGCTGGGGCTGTTGGTCGCGCTCGCGCTGACGCGCTTGTTTGCAAGTATGTTGTTAGGAGTCGGCACGACCGACCCTGTCACCTTCGTCGGCGTGCCCGTTCTGCTGGTCGCCGTCGCCCTGCTGGCTTGTTACGTCCCGGCGCGCCGCGCAGCACGCGTCGATCCGCTTGTCGCGCTGCGCCATGAGTGAACCGATTTTAAAGACAGTCAAAAGGAGAAGACCGTGAAGTTACGATTGCTAACCGCCGTTGCCGCGCTTTGTCTGTGTTTCTCAGCCATGCCCGTTGTGAGTCCCGCTAACACGGCCGCACCCGCCGCCGACTGGCCGCAGTGGCGCGGGCCTGCGCGCGACGGGGTGTCGAAAGACAGCGGCCTCCTCAAGCAGTGGCCTGCCGGGGGGCCGAAGCTCGCCTGGCAGGTGAACGACATCGGCGATGGCTATTCGACGCCCGTGGTCGTCGGCTCGCGCATCTACCTGATGAGCAACCGCGGGATGGACAACGAGTTCGTCGCGGCGCTCTCGACGAAGGACGGGAAACCTGTCTGGACAACGCGCGTCGGCAACGTCGGCAACCCGAATATGAACCCGCCCTACGCGAAAGCGCGCTCGACGCCGACCGTTGACGGCGACCTTCTGTATGCGCTCGGCTCGGACGGCGACCTCGCCTGCCTCGAAGCTAAGAGTGGCAAGATTCGCTGGCAGAAAAATATACGCAAAGAGTTCGGCGGCGTGCCGGGCGATTGGGCTTACGCCGAGTCGCCGCTGGTTGACGGAGACCTCGTGGTCGTCACCCCCGGCGGCGCTGATGCCACGATGGCGGCGCTCAACAAACGGACGGGCGCGACCGTCTGGAAGTCTGCGATACCGGACGGCGGCGCGGCGGGTTACGCTTCGGCCATCGCCGTGCAAGGCGGCGGGCGCAGGCAGTACGTGCAGCTAATGCCGAAGGGCATCGTCGGGGTTGACGCGAAGACGGGGAAGTTCCTGTGGCGCTACAAGGAGGCGGCCAAGGGTCCGGCGCAGTATTTCACACCCATCGGGCGCGGTGAATACGTGTACTGCGGCGCGCTCGGCATCGGCGGCGCGCTCGTCCGCCTGAAGCCGGAAGGCGATGGCGTTGCCGCCGAGCAGGTTTACTTCACGCGCGCACTGCCGAACGGCATCGGCGGCGCTGTGCTGGTCGGCGAACACATCTACGGCACGGAAGCGGGCGGGAAGTTGGTCTCAGCCGAGTTCGCGACGGGGAAGATGAAGTGGCAGGCCGAGAATCTTGGCTGGTCGTCGATAGCCTACGCCGACGGGCATTTATACATTCACGGCGTGAACGGCGATTTCTCGCTGGTGGAGGCGACGCCCGAAGGCTACCGCGAGCGTGGCCGTTTCACTCCGCCCGCCCAGCCGAAGAAAAAACAGGTGGGGCAGTTCCCGGAGATGGCGTTCTCGTATCCGGTGATTGCCAACGGGAGACTCTACATACGCGACCTCGGCACGCTCTGGGCTTACGACATCAAGGCCGGCCGCTAGGCGTCGCTATCACGAAGCGCACATGACCCGCACGACTAACGCGATGCCTGACAAGGAGAATATCAAATGAAACAGAACCTTATGTTAACCATCGCGTCTCTGCTCTCGATCCTCTTCTTTACGTTTCACTTGGCGGACGACATCATCCGCGGGTTCGAAAAGGGCGGTGTCTCAAACCTCACTGCCGTGCCCATCTTTGTCGTCTGGCTATACGGAACGCTGGTGCTCGCCGGACGGCGCTCGGGGTACATCATTATCCTCCTCGGGTCGCTCCTTTCGTTGGCCGTCCCCGTCCTCCACATGAAGGGGACGGGTGTAGGCGTGGCGAGCGGCATCGCCAACTCTAGCGGAGCCTTCTTCTTCATCTGGACGCTCATCGCGCTCGGCGTGACCGCACTCTTCTCCGTCATCCTCTCGGCGCGCGGGCTGTGGAGCCTGCGACGCGACCAGCCCCGGTAGTCCAACCACCCGAACATGGAAAGGCGCGTCGCACGGCGGAGGTGATCGACGCGGATCAAGTTCCGCCGGCGCGGCGCGCGGTTCTGTTCAAGGCGAAGTGCGTGCTCACAACCCGATGGAGCCGCCCCGGCGAGCCCTGTGTTTGGCCTTTACGCGATACTAGCCCTGGTTCTCAATTTTTTACTAAAGTTCAGCTTGAATGCTCTCGCGGGCGGCGGTTTAACTCAGGCGTCGGGCGCTGCTCGTAACTTTGATGCGTCTTAAATAGAGAAATGCTTATGTGTGATTTAATCGTGATTGCCGGTGCGCCGGGGAGCGGTAAAACTACTGTTGCCGACCTTTTGCACCGCACGTTAGCATCGCCATACATTGACTTTGGCTATATTCGAGAATTTCATCTTGACCATGAGTGGAAAAACCAAAGCCCGCGTGAAGAACAAATGTCCTTCGAGAACTTGGTCTATATCCTCAAAAATTATATTCGTTACGGCTACAAAAATATCATCGTCACTGATTTACAAGATTTTCGAGTGCAACAAATACCTGAATTATTTGCCGGGCATAGTTATCTTATCGCCACTATGATTATCAGTAGCGACGAGGAATTGGCTTTGCGGATCGAGAATCGAAATGACGGGTGGCGAGACGTTGAACGCTCTCTGAACTGGAACAGGCAGATTCAGGAACGTCCGTTACTTACTGGCGAACACCGGATTGATAACACGCATAACGAACCGGAACGGACGCGCGACGTGATTTTACAGATCGCACAAAAGTATTTACGCGAAATGCCGTAGTTAATGAACTATAAAAGTCCCGAGGTTAAATCCTGAGAGCCTCGCCGATTTCGTTGATGGTTGTGATCTCGCTGCCGCTGATTTGCTCTCCGCCGAACCCGAACATGCCGCCTTCTTTTGCCGCAGCCGCGACTTTTTCGGCTACAACCAAGACCCACCGCTTGTATTCGTATGCCTCTTCGGCGCTGGCCTTTGTCTCCAGCGCCGAGGCTACTGCCCGGCAGGTTTCGAGCGCTCTGACTCTGACTTCATCGCGCGATACACTCTCGGTCTGGCCGCGTTGCTCGTCCACGGCGTTGGCGACGATGTCGGCGATGACCGCCCCGAGTAGAGAATCTTTCGCCGCACGGCTTTCGCCTTCGACGACCCCATCGGCGACCGCAGCCATCTCGCGTATAAAATCATCCTCCTTGCTCGGGGCAGCGCCGGCTACCGCATAGGCCGTCAGCATCGGTGCCTTGAGCAGTTCCTTCCATTCCCCGGGCGTAAATTTATCTCTGACACTCATGTATGAATCCCACTCCTGGTTATGCGGTATGACCGACATGCTTTTTACTAAAGATAGCGAACCGTCTCCCGCTCATCCGGGACACGCATCCGTCTCACGATATGGGCAGCGGAAGTCACATATCATAGCATGACCGCGAGAAGTTATCGCCGGGAGCGAAGAAGTGGCACGCGTTCTGCTTAAATCCTCGTCGTTAAGTATTATTCGCATCGAAATCACACACGAACCCGGTTCTTTACGTGTTCCTGTGTGCCGGAGTCGGTCATAGAACAAGGGGTTTTTATGTTTGTCCCGGGTGGTTTGTCTGTCCCGCTGGCTATACTGTCCATCCTGCTTGTCGCCGTCTCGGTATTTTCACGCAAATTCACAGGGGTGGGTCGGGTGCCCGGCAACATCCGCTGCCAGCGTGGGCGCGCATGTGTCTACGCCCCGCCAGCGTCTATGCTCCTGCTGTCTCCGGTCTTGAGTTCGGTGATGTCGCTGCCGGGCGCGATTTTACGGGCGGCTCTAAATCATCAACAGGTGTAAAGGATTCGATCATTATACGGCGAATATCACAAGTGAGCCTTGCCGTAGCGTTGCAACAGCCTGCGTGCATTGTCGCGGGCGGGTAGAGCAGCGGCGGCAGACGTTAAACAAGGAAAGGAACCAGTTCTATGCTTGCAATGAATTTTAGGGGGCCTCTGCGGGTCCGCATTGATCAAAAACCCATGCCGGAAATCCTGCATCCGCAGGATGCCATCGTTCGCGTCACGCGATCTTGTATCTGTGGTTCCGACCTGCATTTATACAATGGTTCCGTGCCGGATACCCGTGTGGGGATGACGTTCGGGCATGAGGTGACCGGCGTGGTAGAGCAGCTCGGCCCGGAGGTGGAGAAACTGAAAATCGGCGACCACGTTTTGGTGCCGTTCAATATCGCCTGCGGAAAGTGCGTTTTCTGCCAGCAGGAACTCTACGGGAACTGCCATGAATCCAATTCGCAGGCCACTGCGGTCGGCGGCATTTTCGGCTATTCGCACACGGGCGGGGGCTACGACGGCGGGCAAGCGGAATATGTACGCGTCCCCTATGCGGATGTCGGTCCGACGGTGATTCCCGAAGGCATGGACCCGGACGATGCGGTGATGCTCACCGACGTTGTGCCTACAGGTTATCAGGCTGCGGAAATGGGCGGTATTCAACCCGGCGACACCGTCGTCGTTTTCGGCGCAGGTCCGGTGGGCATCATGGCAGCCAGATGCGCGTGGCTCTTCGGAGCGGGGCGAGTCATCGTGATTGACCACGTTGATTATCGTCTCGAATTCGTGAGGAACTACGCCCCCTGCGAGGCATACAACTTCAAGGAAATCGGAGACGTAGTGGTGTTCCTCAAGCGGACGACCGACTGGCTGGGTGCCGACGTTGTTATCGATGCCGTCGGGGCTGAGGCCGCAGGCCGTGTGATGCAGACGCTGCTCGGCAGAAAACTGCTGATGCAGGGCGGGTCTGCGACCGCGCTCCACTGGGCGATCAACTCCGTGAAAAAAGGCGGGATTGTCTCCATCGTCGGCGTCTATGGTCCGATAGACACCCTCGTCCCGATTGGTAATGTGGTTAACAAAGGCTTAACTCTGCGTGGAAATCAGGCATCGGTCAAGCGGCTGTTGCCGCGACTGATCGAACACGTGCAGAATGGCATACTCGATCCGAAAGCGCTGATCACGCACCACATCCCTCTGGAGGAAGTGTCGGATGCGTACCGGATTTTTTCTGCGAAACTCGATAATTGCATCAAGCCGGTGTTGATCCCGCCATCAGCCAGAAGCTAGGAAGGAACCGCTATGGAAAATACAGTTAAAGATATGGAAAATACGGTGAGAGACCCTTCGCAGATCAAGGGGTGGGGTGTGGACGCCGATCCTGAAAACGACCCGACCTACCCGATGAAGAAGCGCAACAACGGGGAACACGAGGGCTACAGTTGGGAGCGTCCGTCACAGCAGCCGACGAGCGTGGAAATCCTGCATTCCAACGAGCGGCCGAACGTCTCCGCCGCCTTCGGGACTTCGACGCCGCCTTCCGGGCTGAGCGGCATGATCCGCCGTCACGCTTTCAAGTACAGCGAATCCAGCTACGGGCATTGGCTGCCTTTGATGCTGGCGGATAGGGTGGGCATCGTGGAAGGCGTCCTGGACGATCTCACGCACGGCCGCGTCCCCAACATCTTCGCCGAACGGGGCTGGAAAGCGGAGTGGAAACACAACAGAAAAAGTTTGGTGACGCGGGTTCTCGTCGGAGCGGTTATCGCCTCTGCCGCCGTCGCCTACCTGCGCAGCAAAAGGAATGATTCTTAGGCAGAGGAATGACGCTGTTCTGCCCCGTGTACGCAGCCACGCTGCCTGCACGGGGCAGGGAAGCGGCATTAACACCTGACCCGGTGCTAACGCCCGTCCCGCGCCGCCTAGACGCATTCTCGAACCCATCCTTCCGGGAGGAGTGCGGGCGGGTGCACTGTGTCGTTAGACCTACCTTTTTGAAATTAAACCGTATCACGCAGGTGTCCAATTTTGCACGGGACGCAAATAGCTGTTCTGTCTCTTTGCCATTTCACGCGCGGGGCTTTCTCACAGGCTGTAGCATGACCTGCATAATATGCGTCCGATAAGGTCATTAGATTCTGCTTAGCCTAGTAGGGAAAGTCGGTATAACGTGGATATGTAGAGTGCCCATCAGTACTAGGTCGCACTATGCCAGGCCGTTCTGCTTTGTGTTAAGTAGACGCTGAGGC
>DASQDV010000665.1:0-4185 GCA_035633995.1 Pyrinomonadaceae bacterium
AAGTTTACGACAACTTCATCGAACGCATCACGGCGCGCGCCGAAGCGCTCAGGCTCGGCGACGGCAGCGACGCACAGATAGACGTGGGGCCGCTCGTTGACGGCAACGCCTTCAAGAGCGTGCTGCGCTACATGGACAGTGGGCGCGAGGACGGCGCGAGCCTCGTCTGCGGCGGCGCAATCGCCGAAGGGCCGGGCTTGCGCAAAGGCTACTTCGTCAAGCCGACCGTCTTCGTCGGCGTCACCTCAGATATGCGCATCGCGCGCGAAGAGATTTTCGGCCCCGTCCTCTCCGTTATGCGCGCCAAGGATTTGGACGAAGCGCTCATGATCGCGAACGACAGCGAGTACGGCCTCTCATCTTCGATCTTCACCAACGACGCCGCGCGCATCTTCCGTTTCATAGACGAGATCGAAACCGGCAAGACGCACATCAACTCGCCGACGACCGGCGGCGAAGCGCACATCCCCTTCGGCGGCATCAAGTCAACCGGCGTCGGCGAACGCGAGCAGGGTTCGACCGCGCTCGATTTTTACACCGAACTCAAAGTCGTCTATGTGGATTACACCGGGCGCAAACGCGAGGGGAATCTGTATTAAGAATATTTCTAAGGACGGCTTTGCTTTTGTTAATGAGATGAATCGCCACAAACGCTGAGGGATTTTGTATCCAGGAAAACAAATCAAATGAAAAATACTTACACGGCGGTTGTCAAACAAGACGGCGATTGGTGGATTGGCTGGGTAAAAGAGATTCCCGGGGTGAATTGTCAGGAAGCGACCCGCGAGGAACTGCTGCAAACTTTGCGCGTAACTTTGCGCGAAGCATTGGAATTTAACCGCCAGGATGCGCTCGAAGCTGCCGGAACGAATTACGACGAAGAATTAATCGCGGTATGAAGCGCAGAGATTTGATTCGCTACCTTCATTCGCAGGACTGCAAACTTTTGCGTGAAGGCGCAAATCATTCATGGTGACACAATCCGGCGCAGAACAAGCGTTCTGCCGTGCCGCGTCATTCAGAAGTCAGCGATACTTTGGTTAAGAAGATTTGCAAAGACTTAGGAATCCCGTCTGCGAAATAGGTTTTAACCGCGCTCGATTTTTACACCGAACTCAAAGTCGTCTACGTGGACTACACCGGGCGCAAACGCGAGGGGAATTTGTACTGACGATCACCGGGTGGAGTGACGTGGAGAGAGAAAGCAATTCGATGTCGCTCCGCAATTGATGTTAGTGGAATTGGTGTTTGGTCAAGGGAGTCAGTAGCTCAATGCCCATCAAAACTTTAATCCTCATCTGTTCGTTGGTACTGCTTTCAGTTGCGTCCACACAGTTCATCATACCTTTCGACCGCAAAGGCGCACAGAACGCGCTGACTGTCCCCGCCTACACTTCGGCAACGGCGCAAGAGAGCAGGTGCGGCTTCGAGCGAAAATCAACGAGAGGTTCGCAGCATCAATGTCGCGAATCAAATAAAAAGCCTGAACCGCCACAGGTTAGCGTCACGGCTTCCAGTCAGGGCGTAACTCGGAGCACCAGTTGCGAAGGGTCATCTTATGCCGATCCGTCCTGTGAACCCACGAGCACATCGGTGCAACTTACTACGACCGCCGCCGCTCCGTATGGTGATGAGTTGCAATACGCCTGGTCAACCACCGGCGGGCGCATCACGGGCGACGGCGCGAACGTAACGTGGGATTTGTCGGGACTCCAGCCCGGCACTTACGCCGCGACAGTCGAGGTCAACGACGGCTGTGGGTGTGTTGCATACGCGCAGGTCACCGTTACTGTATCCCAATGCCAATGCATTAAGGTATATCCCTCGCCCGTGTCGGAACAACCGACCTCCATCTACGGAGTCGTGACCGGCAGGGGCGCAGGCGCTCTACAAGGGGCGACCGTGGAAGCGAAGAAGAGTGGTTCCGGTGCCGCCCTCTCCGCGACCACCACATCAACCGGTCGCTACGTGTTGTCGCCCCTGCCGCTCGGCACTTATACGGTGACGGCGCGAATGAAAAACTATAAATCGAGCATCAAGCAGGCCACCGTCGGAAATGGAGACGCAGTTGAAGTAAATTTCGAGTTGAAAAAATAAGGGCGAGCAGGGCGAGGTCGTGGGGGCGGCGCTCCACGACATATTTGCGACGCGCATGAGCGACGATATTCGACAAGACTGGACGGAAGATGAAGCCCGTCTGCTTCGTCACGAGGCTTTCGTTTCGCGGCTCCTCCAACAAAGGGCTGGCGACGCGCAGCCTCAAGTAGCTCGCAAACCTGTATGGCAACGCTTTCTGGAAACGAGCGGCGGGACGGCACTCGTAACCGTGCTCATCGGAGGGATATTCGGGAGCATTATCTCCGCCACAATTCAAAGCTACCAGTCCGACCGCGCGTTCCGTGACACCTGGCTCAAAGCCCTGGGCGATCAAGCTCTGGTCGCGCATAAAGAGTACCTCGACAAGCAACAGGAGACGGTGGGGCGTTCGTTCGGCGTCGCCGGAGGCTCAATCTCGGCGGCGGAAGATTTAATAACGGTCAAGAGTCCGGCTTTCAACCCGACGAGGTATGAGGGCGAAGCGAAGGAGAGGCAGATTAAATTCAACCAGTCGGTGCTGGACAACTTCAATACCCGTGACAAGCAGTGGCGTAATGAGCGCGACGTGCTTGGCCTGCTCATGAATTATTATCATCCCGGGCAAAATGAGGTGCAGCGAGATTGGCAGAGCCTTTCCCAATTGATAACTGAGTTCATGGACTGTTCTTACGCGTGGTTTCAGAAAAACCCCGCGCCTATCGACCCCAGCGAAGCTATCGAATGTTTAGCGAAACGTAAACAACTCAAGGCAGCCATCGAAAAACTTGGCGAAAGCCTCGACCGAAATCGGACGTATGCCTGGAAGGGGTGGCAAGACCCGAAGCAGATAGCCATCGGGAGTGGAAATCGTGAGTAGTAGAGACGGGCGTTGTTTCGCCCCTCCGCCGCCAGACTCCGTCAAGGTTCTACAGCGAATCAGGAAGTAACGGAGTCCCCTGCAAAGACGAAGGACAACTATTTTAGCAGCATAGATCGGAGAACTTTATGACCATAGCCCAATCGCAAGCGAACGCTCACGAGACGAAGCCGTCTAATTCCAGGATAGTCGAAAAGCACAAAGAATTTCTCTTCCCCGCCGTCGCCACCTACTATCAAGAACCGGTCGCGCTCGTGCGCGGCGAGGGGCAATACGTCTGGGACGACGAGGACAGACGCTACCTCGACTGTTTCGGCGGCGTGCTCACCGTCAGCGTCGGTCATGCTCATCCGCAGGTCAACGCGGCGATCATCGAACAGGTCAAGACGCTTTCACACACCTCGACGCTCTACGCCAACCGACCGCAGGGCGATCTGGCCGAGAAGCTGCACCAGATCACGCCCGGCCGCCTCAAGAAATCCTTTTTCACCAACAGCGGCACGGAGGCCGACGACACGGCCATCACGGCGGCGAAAGTTCACACCGGGCGGCACGAGATCGTCGTCCTGCGCCACAGCTATTCGGGGCGCTCGGCCACCGCGCTCTCAGCCAACGGTCAGGCCACGTGGCGACCGCTCCCCGCGCAGGTCGCCGGTATAGTTCATGCGCGCGCGCCCTATTGTTATCGCTGCCCGCTCAAGTTGTCCTACCCGGAATGCGGCCTCGCCTGCGCCGAAGACATCAAGGACGTGATCGAGACGACGACGACCGGTCAGATCGCGGCTTTCATGGCCGAACCCATCCTCGGCGTCGGCGGCTTCATCGTCCCGCCCGCCGGATACTTCGAGCGCGCCGCCGAGATCGCGCGCGCGGCAGGCGGACTCTTCATCGCCGACGAAGTGCAGACCGGCTGGGGGCGCACGGGCAATAAGTGGTTCGGCATCGAACACTGGAACGTCGAACCCGACATCATCACTTCGGCCAAAGGCTTGGGCAACGGCGTCCCCATCGGCATGACCATCGCCACGCCGGAAGTCGCAGACAGTTTCCCCGGCATCACCTTCTCCACCTTCGGCGGCAACCCCGTCTCAATGGCCGCCGCGCTCGCCGTCATACGCGTCATCGAAGAAGAAGATTTACGCACGAACGCCGCCACCGTCGGCGCGTACCTGCGCGAGAAACTCGAAGGACTCAAAGAGAAGTACCCTGTTATCGGCGACGTGCGCGGACTT
>DASQDV010000666.1:0-1633 GCA_035633995.1 Pyrinomonadaceae bacterium
TCTACGCAAATCCTCTTGCAGATGCCAGGCATTCAAGACCCGGAGCGCGTCAAGAAGTTGCTGGCGGGCGAATCGCGCCTCGAATTGATGAAGGTCGTCGGCCCGTCGAACCCTTCGCCGATGCAGACCTACCCGACGGAGGAAGCGGCGAAGGCTTCGCTCGGCGGGCAAGTCCCGGCGAACCGGCGCGTGCTGCCCTACAGCGAGCAGGACGAGCCGACCGCCGCCGGAGAGAACGCGTCGGCGACTCCCGATCCGAACAGGCCGAAGCAGTGGGTCGTGGTCGAATCGCCCGCCGTCGTTGACGGCAGCGAGTTGCGCAGCGCGGACGCCGCGCAGGGCAGCGGCGGCGGCGACATGAATTACGAAATCGACTTTACGCTGAAGCCGACGGGCGCGGAGAAGTTCGGCGCGTGGACGGCGGCCAACATCGGCGCGTACATGGCGGTCGTCTTGAACGACGAAGTTAAATCCGCGCCCTTCATCAAGGGGCAGATTACGGATCGGGGACAAATCACGGGCAGCTTCACGGAACAGTCTGCGAAGGATTTGGCCTTGACGCTGCGTTCGGGCGCGCTGCCCGCGCCGCTCGTCTATCTGGAAGAACGCACGGTCGGCCCGAGCCTCGGCGCGGACTCGATTCGCGCGGGCGTCACCGCCGCGCTCGGCGGGTTGGTGCTCGTCGTCCTGTTCATGGTCTTCTACTATCGCGGGTCGGGGCTGAACGCCGTCGTCGCGCTGCTGCTGAACATGATCATCACGGTGGCCGCGCTCGTCGTCTTCGACGCGACGCTGACCTTGCCCGGCATCGCCGGCCTGATCTTGACCATCGGCATGACCGTTGATACCAACGTGCTCATCTTCGAGCGCATACGCGAGGAATTGGAGACCGGAAAGACCGTCGCCTCGGCGGTTGATCAGGGCTTCTCGCGCGCGTTCGTCACCGTTATCGACACGCACGTCACGACGATTGTGTCGTCGCTCTTTTTGTTCGTCTTCGGCACCGGCCCGATTCGCGGTTTCGCCGTCACGCTTATTCTCGGCCTGCTCGCAAATTTGGTCGCGGCGGTTTACGTCTCGCGCACCATCTTCATCTGGGTCTTGAATCGGAAGGGAAGACGCGCCGAGACGCTCAGTATTTAATTGCAGTGCCAGGTGACGGGTGACGAGTTGAAACTAAAAACTCGTCTTTAACTCGTTACCCGTCACCTGGCACTCGTCACTTTTAAAAATCATGATTCGACTTCTTCATAACGTAAAAATTGATTGGCTTGCGCAGAGGCGTTTTTGGCTCATTGCTTCGTCGCTCCTGATGCTGGCGGGTTTGGGTTCGGCGGTCGGGCGGCAAGCGGCCAGAGGCGGCACTGACGCTTTCAACCTCGGAGTTGACTTCAAGGGCGGCACGCTCATCACCGCGCGCTTTCAGCAGCGCCCGACGGAGGATGAGATTCGCGCGGCGCTGGCGGCCAAAGGCGTGAATGATGCCATCGTGCAGTCAACCAACAATCCGAGCGAAGTTTTGATCAGAGTGCCGAAGCACGGCAGCAGCGACGAGGCGCAGACGCAGGCACAGGTGGATGTCGGGCAGGCGCGTGCGATTGAGGCTTTGGAATCGCTCGGCGTCAAAGCCGGG
>DASQDV010000667.1:0-3894 GCA_035633995.1 Pyrinomonadaceae bacterium
GTCGAGCCGGTTGACGAAGACCGGATGGTCGGGCGTGAACTTATCGATCAACTCTTTCGTCGGCAGCGGCGCGCCCGGCCAGCGTTCGTGATCCCAATCTCCGCCCGTGATCCAACGCCCCTTTGGAGTCTTCGCGGCGAACTGGCGGATGCGCTCGGCAAATTCCTGAGGGCTTGAGGCGTCGCGCAGTTGCACGCTGGCGAGATGGCTGCCGCCGTCTATGAAGTGGACGTGCGAATCGTTGAAGCCGGGCAGGACAAGCGCGCCTTGCGCGTCAACGATGCGCGTGCGCCCGCCCGCGAGTTTGCGTATCTCTTCGGTCGTGCCGAGGGCGACGATGCGATTGCCGTAGACCGCGAGGGCAGAGGCTTCCGGTCGCGCGCGGTCGAGCGTGTGGATGCGTGCGTTGATGATGACGAGGTCGGCCAACATGGTTTGGGCACGGGCGCGCGTGTCGAGAGTTGCGGCCAGCAGGCACGCGACGATTGCGAGCGAGAGCAACGATTCTATTTTCATAAGAGGTACGAGACGTTTGCACGGCATGCGGGCGCGTAGTGTATCATTGCGCGCGTCCTGTCCGGTAGAAAAAACATCGGAACAGTGACAGGTGACGTGTGGCAAGATAAAACAGTGAATCGTAAATCGTGAATAGATAAAACCTGCTTTCTTCTATTTACGATTCACGATTTACGTCTTTTTCTGACTCGTCACTTGTCACCTGTCACTCGTCACTTAAACTTATGATTGAAAATCCACTTCGTAAACAGTTGGCGGGGGCGGGGGCGTTGCTGTTCTTCGTCGGCATGGTGACGGGACTGTGGACGGCGGCGGCTTTGACGGGCAAGGTCGTGGTCGGGATGCCGCGCATGGCTCTGGCGGCGCATCTCAACGCGCTGCTCGGCGGCCTGTGGCTGCTCGCCGTGGCGTGGAGTTTTGAATTTTTGCACTACGGCGCGCGGGGTTTGCGTCGGCTCGCGTTCGGCGTCGGCGTCCCGGCCTACGCCAACTGGCTCGTCACGCTCGTCGCCTCCTTCATCGGCGTCAACGGACTCGAATACACAGGCCAGCGCGGCAACGACGTGATCGCCTTTCTCCTCCAGGCGCTCGTCGTCCTGCCCACGCTCATCGCCTCCGCCTTCTGGGCGTGGGGCTTTCGCGCCAAGCGTGCCTTGAAATAACAGGACTCACCACAGAGGGCACAGAAGAAAGTAATAATGAAGGCGGAATAAAAGCAGCAACTCGTCCCTTCCCGGCAATCATCCGAACGCGCTAGCCTGCGCCGTCCCGCAATTCGTCAAACGCGACGCGCCCGCCGATCAAGGTGAGCCGCACGCGTCCGTCCGCGTCGAGCGCGGCGAGGTCTGCGCGCTTGCCCGCCTCGATTGTTCCGCAACTATCCGCGACCCCTATGAGCCGCGCCGGATTGGCCGACGCCATGCGCGACGCTTCGTGCGGCGCGACTCCGAGTGCGAGCATCTGCCCGACGGCGTCGCGCATCGTGCTGACCGAACCGGCGATGCTGCCGCGTTCGTTCTGCGTGCGCCCGCCCGCGACCGTGATTCGCTCGCCCCAGATGCGAAACTCGCCGTCGCCCTGCCCCGCAGGCGCGACCGCGTCGCTGATGAGCATGAGCCGCTCCGCCGTCTTGCAGCGCAGCGCGAGTTGCAGCATGAGGGGCGCAACGTGATGCCCGTCCGCGATGATGTCGCAGGTCACTTCGTCGCGCATGAGTCCCCAGCCGACGGGGCCGGGCGCGCGTTGATTGAGCGGCGACATGGCGTTGAAGAAGTGCGTCATGTGCCGCGCGCCCGCCGCGCGCGCCGCTTCAAGTGATTCTACGCCCGCGCGCGTGTGCCCCAGGGAGACGACCCAGCCGCGCCGCGCGAGTTCGGCGACCAACTCGATCCCGCCTTCGATCTCCGGCGCGACCGTGATCATGCGAACCGCACCCGGCACACCTGCGACAGGCAAACTGCTCACGTCTTCCGGCGCAGAATAGGTGCGAAAGTAAGGCGGGCGGAGCGCGCCGCACTGCGCGCCGTTGATGAAGGGGCCTTCGTAGTGCAGGCCGAGCACGCGTGCGGCGGGCTGCGTGCGTTCGTCCTGTTCGGCCATCAACTTTTCGATTGAGTTGACCGCGCGCTCGTAATCTTCTGCGGGCGCAGGCACGAGCGTCGGCAGCCACGCCGTCACGCCCTCGCGCGCGAGAAACGCGGCGACGCGAAAAAGATCGCCCGCCGATGCCTCCATCGTGTCCACGCCGACCGCGCCGTGAATGTGCACGTCAACGAAGCCGGGATAAAGTGTGAGGCCGTCGAGATCAAAACTCTCCGCGTGCGGCAAGTCAACTTTCTCGGTCGCGGAAAGGACGCGCGTGATGCGCCCGTCTTCGATGAGAAGGTTCGCCGCGTCGGCGACGCCTTCGGGGAGCACGAGTCGCGCGCCGCGCAAGAGCGTGGGCACAGGTTTCGAGTTTGAGTTGTTCATCGCTGCGTTATGGCGCGGCAGATTGTCCGGACGAGCCGCCGGCGGATCAATCTTCGATAGCCGCCGGAAATTGATTAAGGTAAAATTTCCTTCCCCCGACTATTTTCTCCCGCTGCCTTTGCCCGTAGATACGCTGTTATGACTCGCCTCCGAAGAAATTCGCGCTTGAAGTTCAGGGACAAGCCGGGCTTAAAGTTATGCGCCGTGCTGTGGCTATTGCTGTGCGCGCCCGCCGCCGGGGCGCAGACGCCGGAGACGTGCGTTCAGGCCGAGCGCGAACTTCAGAGCGCACAGGCCGCCGAAGCGCGCGCGGATTGGCAGGCCGCGCTGGCGAGCTACCGGGAGGCGACGCGCCTTGCGCCCGCGTGTGCCGAAGCGACGGTGAATCTCGGCGTCATATATAACCGCCTGAACCGGCCTGAGCAAGCCATCGAGGCATTCAAGCAGGCCATCGCGCTCAAACCGCGCCTGGCGGCCGCGCATCTCAATCTCGGCGTCACATACTTTCGCGCCGCGCGCCACGAATTGGCCGCCCGCGCGCTCGCCGGTGCGCTCGCCATCGAGCCGCAAAATCTACAGGCGCACCGCCTGTTAGCCCTCACGCACATCGCGCGCGAGCAATTCGCCGAAGCCGCTCTCGAACTCGAAACTACAGTTGCGCTCAGTCCCGACGATATCGCATCGCTGCACATGCTCGGCGAAACTTACCTGCGCCTCAAACAATACCGGAAGGCCGTCGCGCATCTGGAACGCCTGATCAAGTTGAAGCCCGACGCCGCCAAAGCTCACCTGCGGCTCGGCGAAGCGCTCGACAACGCGGGCGATTCCGAGCGCGCGATTGAAGCGTTGCGCCGCGCCGTCGAAACAGACTCAAAATTGCCGGAAGCACACTACGCGCTCGGCTATGCTCTGCTCAAGCGCGGCAGCATGGACGAGGCGGCGCTTGAGTTTGCAGAGGAGTTGCGGCTGAATCCGGCGATGCTGCTCGCCCGTTATCAACTCGGCAAAATCCATTTTCAGCGCGGCAGGCTGGACGAAGCCGTTGCGCATTTGACTAAAGTGTTGGAGGCCGAGCCGGATTTTCGTCCCGGCCTTGAGACGCTGGGGCAAGTGTTACTGAAACAAAACTCTGCGGCGCAGGCCGTCGGCGTGCTGGAGCGCGCGGTGGCGCTCGATCCGGCGTGGCCGCAAGGGTTCGCGCTGCTCGGCCGGGCTTACACGATGGCGGGCAGGCGCGCCGACGCGCGCCGCGCGTTCGACACGGCGCGGCGGCTCGGCGAAGAGGAGCGGCGGAGATTGGAGGAGAAGGTGAGCAAGCCGAAGAGTTGAAGAGAATGATCCGTTGAATCATTGATTCAATGAAGAAAATGGATTGATGCTTTATTGAATCAATGGATCAATGATTCG
>DASQDV010000668.1:0-1868 GCA_035633995.1 Pyrinomonadaceae bacterium
CTTGAGATCGCGCAGAACAGCAACGAAGCGCTCGACCTGCGCATGACGGCCATCAGCCGTCTCGGCGAACGCAAAGGCTCGACCGACAATTTGATCCGCATTTACGAGACGGAGCGCAACCCGGAGATTCGCAGGCGACTCCTGAACTCGCTCTCCGAGTCGGACGACCCGCGCGCCACCGCCAAGCTGCTCGAAATCGCGCGCACGGGCAGCGAAGTCGAAATGCGCCGCTTCGCGCTCCGGCGCCTCGGCGAGAAGAACAGCGAGGCCATGCTCGACGAGTTGATGCGCATCTACCAGGCGGAGCGCGACATGGACGTGAAGCGCGAAATCCTCAACGCCTTCTCCGACATGAACAACCCGCGCGCCACCGCCAAGCTCCACGAAATCGCGCGCAACACTTCGGAGAACGCAGACCTTCGCCGCACCGTCATCCGCCGCCTCGGCGAAAAGGACGACGCGCAGGCCGTCGAACTACTCATCTCGCTCTACGACGCCGAGACGAACCCTGACATCAAGCGCACGCTCCTGCACGCGTTCGCCGAGTCGGGACAGAAGGCGGCGCTGCGCAAGCTGATGCAGGTGGCGCGCACCGACGCCTCCGTTGACCTGCGCCGCGCGGCCATCCAGCGCATCGGCGAGAGCAAAGACCCCGAAGCCCTGAAATTTCTGGAAGACATACTCAAGCCCTAACCCCTCGAAAGGAATTCATCATGCGTAGCTCATTCTCGTTCGGTTCATTCTTGCTCGGTCTGGCCGCTCTCGCTTGCACGGCCTCCTGCGCGCGCGCCAATAACGCGGCGGCAATTGAAGCGACGACGCTCTCCGCGCTCGGCGCGCCTCCTGCTTACGCCGCCGTCGCCGTCGCGCCGCAAAGCACTGGCTTCATCAACGTCGAAGGCGCTGACCTGCGCGCCAAGCTCGACGCCGCCGCGAGCCGCGCACGCTCCGCGCGCACTCTTTACTGGTCGGCCTACGCGTTCGACGTGCGGCCGGGCGTGGCGGTCGATCCGGGCGGCGGCCAGTTTCACGGCTCGATGAACACGAGCGGCAACACAACCGTCTTCGTCGGCAGTTCGCGCGGCATGACGGTCGAGACGCGCAACCTCGCCGTCTTCATCCTGCGCGAACCGGCGAGCGGCGCAACGACACGCATGGAGATTTACAACCTCGACCGCAAGCGCGAGTACGGCGGCTACCCGGTCTACTGGCTCGGGCGCGCGGGCAACGAGGAAAGTCTGAACTACCTGCGCGGCCTCGCGGAATCCGCGCCCGCCCCTGCTTCGACCACCAGCGCCGGGCTGCTCCACCAGCACGCCACGCTCGCCGTCGGCCTGCACGACGACGCGCGCGTCGCCGCGATGCTCAAGAGCTTCGTCGGCAGTTCGCGCAACCCGAAAGTGCGCTCAACGGCTGTCTACTGGCTCGGGCAGGTCGGCGGCGAGACGGAGTTCCTTGCTAGTATCGTGCGCAACAACAGCGAGACGAAAGACCTGCGCCGTCAGGCCGCGCACGCCATCGGCGAGAGCCGCGACCGCGCCGCGCTCACCGTGCTGCAAGGTCTCGACGACGGCGTCGCCGAGCGCGATGTCAAGCGCGGCATCATTCATGCCGTCTCCGACAATGAGAACAGAGAAGGCGCGATGGCGTTTCTTCTGAAAGTGGCGAAGACCGACACGGACAAGGAATCGCGGCGCACCGCCGTCCACGTGCTCGGCGAAGAGGGACGCGACGATGTCATCGATCAATTGATGAACATCATGGCAAACGACCCGGAGACGGACGTGCGCCGCGCCGTGCTTCACGCGCTCTCGGAGATCAAGACGCCGCGCGCGCAGGCGAAAATTCTGGAGGTCGCGCGCACGGGC
>DASQDV010000669.1:0-3930 GCA_035633995.1 Pyrinomonadaceae bacterium
AATCTGCCCGTTCGGGTGTTGGAACTGTTCAAAGAGCAGCAGCCACAGTTGCTCTTTCGCAAACTCCGGATCGACGAGCGCGAGCGGCACGCAATGAAAGGCCAAGTCCCACGCGGCGAACCAGGGGTATTCCCACTTGTCTGGCATCGAGAGCACGCGCATGCTCTTGATGTGCATCCAGCGGAAGTTGCGTATGTGGCGGCGCGATTCGGGCGGCGGCCACGCGGGGTTGTCGCCCTCGAACCACGCGCGCACGTCGTAGATGTAAATCTGCTTGCCCCAGAGCATCCCGGCGAATGCCTGACGCTGCACGCGCCGCTCGTCTTCGGTCGCCTTCGCCGGATGAATCGAGTCGTAGAACTCGTCCGCATCCTTGCGGCGCTCCGCCATGATCTTGTCCACGTCGGCGAGCGGCTTTTTCAACTTCGCGTCCGTCAGGCGCAGCTTCACGACGACCGAGCCTCCGGCCGGGACGTTCAACTCGTAATGCAGGCACGCTTTCGTCCCTTGCTGTTCCGGGTTCACGGTCGGTTCGCCGTTGACGATATGGCGATGAAATCCGTCCTTGACGTAGGGCTTGCGGTTCTGCACGTGCTCGCCCCAGACGCGCTGCGAGTTCGTCTCGTTGTCTGTGAAGAGCGGGCGGCCTCCGGCGTCTGCGTAGAGGTAGCGCGTGCCGAGACAATATTTGAAGGGCAGGCCGGGTAGCCCGCACGTCTCCTCGTCGGAGGCGACGAGGGTGACGTAATCTTTGCCGCCCTCGCCCACGCGAATGATCGGCTCGGCGGACGGCTCAGGCCACCACGCCCAGATATTGCGGAACCAGAGGTGCGGCAGCAGGTGAATCGTCGCGTCCTCAGGCGCGCGATTGAAGACCTCTATGCGGACGCAGATGTCTTCGGGCGCGGCCTTCGCGTATTCGACGAAGACATCGAAGTAGCGGTCGTCGTCGAAGACGCCCGTGTCGAGCAGTTCGTATTCGGGATTGTGGCCGCTGCGCCGCGCGCGATTCTCCGCGATGAGTTGGCTGTAAGGAAACTCGCGTTGCGGGTACTTGTACAGGTACTTCATGTACGAGTGGGACGGCGTCGAGTCGAGATAAAAGTAGTACTCTTTCACGTCCTCGCCGTGATTGGCTTCGCTTGAGACCAGCCCGTAGAGACGTTCTTTCAGGATCGGGTCTTTGCCGTTCCAGAGCGCGAGCGCGAATGTCAGCAGTTGGTAACGATCACAAATGCCCGCCAGCCCGTCCTCGCCCCAGCGGTAAGCCTTCGAGCGCGCCAGATCGTGCGGAAAGTAGTCCCACGCCGTGCCGTGCTCGCTGTAGTCTTCGCGCACCGTGCCCCACGCGCGCTCGGACACATACGGCCCCCACTTGCGCCAGGGAGGAATGGGCAGGTTTGAAAGCTCGTTCAGACGTTCGTGTTCTTTGGTCGGCATGGGAATTCGGTTGGTCGCTGTTTGAAGTTAAATAAAAACAGTTTCACGCAAAGGCGCAAGTCAGTCGGACGAAGGGCGCAAAGAAAATCTGCTTTAACTTTGCGCCTTCATTTTAAGCTTTGAGCCTTTGCGTGAAATTCATACTCGCGGACTCGACACAGGCTTTAACCGATAACTGTTCCGCGTCTCAACGCGCCTCGTCCAACTGCGTCAACTTCTCGACACGCTCCTGATGCCGCCCGCCGTCGAACTCCGTCTCCATGAAAGCGCGAATCATACGCGCGGCCAGATCGGGTTCGATGAAGCGCGCGCCGATGCAGAGCACGTTGGCGTCGTTGTGCTGGCGGGCGAGGCGCGCCGTCTCTTCGTTCCAGCAGAGCGCGGCGCGCACGCCCGGCACTTTGTTGGCGGCAATCGAGATGCCTATCCCTGAGCCGCAGATGACGACGCCACGCTCGACCTCGCCCGACGCCACCGCGCGCCCGACCGCCGCGCCGAAGTCCGGGTAGTCCACGCTCGCGAGACTGTCCGTGCCCTTGTCGTCAACTTCGACGCCGAGCGCGGCAATCTCGCGCTTCGCCGCCTCCTTGCTCTCGTAACCGGCATGATCGCTGCCGATGGCGACACGTTTTGGCTTCATAGAAACTTAGGATGAAAACGGTGAGGCAGGAACGCAGCAACGTTGAAGGAAAATAGTCAGTTGTTCTTTGTCAGTTGTCAGTTGTTCCAGACTATTTTTTAGTAACTCGTTTGAGCGCCACAGGCACCGGGCAACCGGCGACTGACAACGGACTATCTTCCGTTCCGCATTCCTCCTTCATCGTTTCTTCTTCATCCTTCATCCTTTCTTGAGAGTTTCGCGGCGGCGGCTTCGTCCAGAAACCAGACGAGCGCGCCTTCCTGTGGTTGAATGAGTTGTGAAGGAAGGCGGTGCGGTTCGCGCGCGCCGTAGAGGACTTCTTGCAACCGTTCGGCCTTGCCCGCGCCCGTGACGATGAACATGATGTGGCGCGCGTGGTTGATGGCGGGCACGGTTAAGGTGACGCGGTACGCGTCGAACTTTTCGACCCAGTTGGCCGTCACCCACGCCGAATGCACGTCGAGCGCGTGTGTCGCGGGAAAGAGCGACGCGGTGTGCCCGTCGTCGCCCATGCCGAGCATCACGAGGTCGAACTGCGGCCAGTCTATGTCGCCGAAGAAGCTGCGCAGTTCGTCTTCGTAGAGCCGCGCGTTGGCGACCGCGTCGCCTTCGCCGCGCATGCGGTGGACGTTTTGTTCGGGCACGCCGACGCGAGACAGCAGAGCCTCGTTCGCCATGCGATAGTTGCTGTCGGCGTCGTCGGGCGGCACGCATCTCTCGTCGCCGAAAAAGATGTGCACCTCCGACCAGTCGAGTTGTTCGCGCAACTCGTCGGCGGCGAGCAGTTCGTAGATTCGTTTCGGCGTCGAACCGCCCGCGAGCGCGACGCTGAAACGGCCTCGCTCACGTATGCTCGCGCGCGCGAGTTCGACGAAACGGTCGGCGGCGGCGCGTGCCACGTCTGTCGCGTCCGCAAAGATTTGGAGGTTTGGAGTCGCCCGGTCGGCTGGCATAGGGTTCTTAAAAAAGGGTTCTTGAAAATCGGAGGTCGAAGCTAAACGTCTTTAACGGCGCAGCGCGCCGCGCCGTAGAGCGCGGTCTTGTCGTCGAGGATGACGCGCACGGGGATGTTCGAGACGAGCGCGGACATGCGCCCCTTGTCCACGAACGCTTTCATAAACGTGCCGTCCTTCAATTTCTCAAGCAGCTTCGGCGCGATGCCGCCGCCGACGTAGAGGCCGCCCGTCGCCTTCAAAAGCAGCGCGAGATTGCCCGCCATCGCGCCGTAAATTTCGGCGAATTGATCGAGCGCGAGCACGGCCAGTTCCGACTTGCCGCCGAGACCCGCCACCGAGACGGCGGCTGAGCCATCGCCCGCTTTGATCTGCTCGGCCAGCCACTCCGGTTCTTCCGCGACTTTTCTGTCGCGCAGGAAACTGTAGATGTTGAACAGCCCCGGCCCCGACAGCACGCGTTCGTAGCTGACGCGCCCGCCGACGCGCTCGCGCATGTAATTCAAGAGATCGTATTCGAGCGCGGAGCGCGGGGCGAAATCTATGTGGCCGCCTTCGGAGGCGATGGGTCGGTAGTGTCTGCCGTCGTAGAACAGGCCGGCCATGCCGAGTCCCGTCCCGGCGGCGATGAGCGCGCGGTGCGCTCCCGTCTCGGCCTTGCCCTCGTTGAGCGTGTGGAGCTGCGCCTCGCCCAAGCCTTCGATGCCGTAGGCCGTCGCTTCCAGATCGTTGATCAACTCGACGTGTTCGAGTCCGAGCGTGCGTGCGATGGTCTGGCTGTCAACCACCCACTTGAGGTTCGGCGTCTTGACCTGACCGTCTTTGACCGGCCCGGCGATGCCGAAGCAGGCGTGCGTCAAAGAGGGCTTGTGCTCGGCGATGAACTCGCCGACGATT
>DASQDV010000670.1:0-3905 GCA_035633995.1 Pyrinomonadaceae bacterium
AGCCTTCGATGTCAGCCCAGTCGTCCCCGCCCGTGCGGTAGACAGCACCGTAATTGCCTGCCGTGCCGTCATAGTAGGCGACTCCGTTCACACCCCGATCAAAGTTCTCCGCCTGAATAACCCCCGGAACAGCGGCGGCAACACCCGAATACGGCGCTCGCCCGCTCGCAGAATCAGCGGAGCGAGTGAACTTAAAACGGTCGAGTTTGCCCGCCCACCCGGTGCTGTTCGAGCCGGTCGCCATATTACCGGTGACCTTCATCACGTGCTGTCCGGCGGTGAGTTGAATCCCTGTGTTCGGCCTCGCGTGCCACAGCCCGCCGGTGTCTCCCACCGCGATCGCCCCGGTCACATCAACGCCGTCGATCTCGATGCGGAAAGAGCCGTCGAGACCCGACCCGTCGCTGCGCGTCGAGGCCACGAACGTCTCGACGGTATAGGTGCCGGTGGTGGCAACGTTGATCGTATATTTCGTCCACTCGCCGTTATGCACCCAACTGAGCCAGTAGCCGCAACTGCCGTCGAGACAGCCCTCGATGTCAACGTCCGTCATGCGGTAAGCAGCGCCGTAGTTGCCCGGCGTGCCGTCATAGTAAGCGACCCCGTTTGACCCCTGATCGAAGTCCTCCGCCTGAATGATGCCGGGAACGGTGTTCATCATGACGGGGGGCGCGGCGGGTCTCGGCGCACACATGACGCTTTTGGTGGAGCCTGCGAGATAGGGTGAGCCGTTGCTCGTGAAGAGGGTGTTTGCCACCCGCACAGTGATTTTGTGCTGGAGGCTGTCGAATAAGCTCGCCGGGGTCTGAACGACGAACCCGTTGTAGTCGCTCCCGCCCTTGCCGCCCGACCCCTTGGCGACCGTCGCATGAGGCTGGTCTGCGACTGTGCGGGTCAGGAAGTTCCCATCCGCGAAGATGTCAACTTCAATCGGCGTGTTGGGTCGCGTCGAGTCGCTCGCCCACCCCCTGATGTAATCACAACTGCTGACTTCGAGTTCTCCGTTGTACTGCGGGGTGAGGACGCGCACGGGAATGTTTGTGGTCGGCTCCCCGAACCATCCGGCGGGGCCATCCTGCACGATGCTCCACTGGAAATCATGCGTGCCCGCTTCGAGCGGTGCCGTCACATTAAAGTCGATTGTGACTTCCGCGCCCGGCGGAACGATGGCCGGTAGCTGAACCCGGTTCAGCCTCCATTTGGTGTTGTCCCGTGTATTTTCCGACCCCAGCCGGTAAGAGTTCTCCGCCGACCACGTGGTCGCGCCAGTGTTCCGCATCGTGATCCAGACGTGATAGGTCTGCCCGGCGATCATCGGCGTGGGAACTGATTGAGACACGAAAGCCGCAGCGTCGCCTTGAAATGCGACCCCTGCGGCCTCGGTGGAAACTATCGCCGGGAAGAGACCTGTGCCCTCGCCGCCGTTCAGCGAGCGTGCGACCCATGACAGGCCGAAGGGCGAGTCCGAAATCGAAAAGTTCAGACTGTCGCGACCGGAGCCGAAGGCCGGCACACTCGCGAGATAGCCGCTCTCCCCTACCCCCTTATTCAACGCCGCGACCTCAACATAGGGCAGCGCTCGACCGGCACTCGCCGGTCGCGCAGGCGCGGGCGCATGATGAGATGTGATCTTCCCCTCGTCGTTGCAGCGTGGATTGTTGGGCGGGCAGTTGCGTTGCGTCGAGCGGATGGGGTCTGGCGCTTTCGGGCGCGCGGGCTGGTGGCGTCGCGTCACGTCGAGGTCGGGCAGATTCGACGCAGGACGACCCTTCAACGGCGGTCTGCCGGAAGTGCGCTCTCCCTGCGCGTTCGTGCCTGTCATCAGGCCGCCTCCTCTACTGGTCGCCGGTGCAGTTGCTGCCCCTGTGGGAGTAAACAGGACAGGGGTTATAAACAACACCCACGAGGTAACAAGGGAAAACAGACGTACAGAGTGGGAGACTGTGAGGGGAAAGACGTTCATAGGGAGAGGTCCTGAGACTGAACGTTGATTTTCTACCCGCCACGCGGCGGGCGAGCGCGGGGGGCTCGGCGCATCGCTTTGAACAAAGAGCAGCCAGCATCCTCACTCGATTCCTTGTGATTAAGCGACTCTCTAATAATCCCGGTTCCTTGCACGCGCGGTGTTCCCGCACACGGCGTCGGCTATCGAGATTTAAAGTCAATAACGAGTTGCAAGAAAAGATGCAGGCAGGGACGAATAAACCACACGACCCCTTACCCTTTGTTTAATTTGCCAGGCGAGGTTGACGCAAGCAGTGAGTTCCGCGTCCAAAGACTATACGTAGAACGGCGGGAGATTAAATTGATAACGATGGTTTGTCAAGAAAATTCGTGGCCGTGTTTGTAGTGTTACTTTCGCGTATATCCTTAACGTCGAGATAAGTAAGTCGGAAGCGATAGGTTCATCTGACGCATGAGAGGATGAGAACAGGAGTGTCGTGACGCCACTTGAAAGGAAGAGGAATTACGTTTCATAAACAGGGCGACGATATAGTTGGCACACCGCGTGCGGATGAAAACTAACTTCTCGCTGTCGGGTTGTATGCCATTGTCAGGCGCACCGGCAGCAGCGGCATATCGCTCACCACGCACATGCTCTGTGCTCAATCTCCCCGACGCCAAACGACTCTAAGAACCTCCTGATCTTCTCCTGCATGTCTGCCGATATATCGCCGCCGTGCCTGAAACTAATGTCGCGCCGGCGTGCGCTTCCTCTGACACGATCCCCGCCCTCTGACTCGATGCTGAAGGCTATTGCCGGTCCCAGGTTTTCGGCCTTCCGGTATAATGAACCGATCAGCGGGTTGTCAGCCATCCCGTGGGCTGCAAGCATTGATTCCGTCACTCGCGCGTCCTCAAGCAGCCTGTCTTGCGACCCGATGACGATGCCCTCGAACGCTTCCAGAAGCCGCAGGATCACCTCGTCCTGATTAAAGCACGCGAACAGAGTGCCATCCACCTCATCGCGCTCATAGACAACTCCATTAGCAGGGCGAGACAACTCCGAGGGCTTTAGCTCAAAAAGATGTAACCACGTAACACACATGATTTATTGACCCTCAGGTCTGTGCGCCTAACGACCCGCATCACCCGCGCCCTCGTGCAAGAAGCATGAGAGGCACGCTGCAAGGGTCATCGGTGCAGGCCGTTGTTAGATGTGCGGTGTCTATAGAGCGGACTCCTCTACATTGAATCTATTGCTTTCGCTGATGAATCGGCGAGCCTCTTTTAAGATTGCTTCATCCAGCTCTTTCCCGGTCAAATCTCTGTACGTTCCCGGCTCAAGTCCTTCATCCAAATAAAGCCACGGCATCAATTCACGGGGATACGCTAAAACAACAACGACCCGATAGATTTTACGGCAACCTTCAAGCGGAGTGACCTGACCGGCTAAAATCTCCCCGGCAAAACTCCGGGCGTATTCGATTATGCATTCTTTCGGTTCGGGCAACTCCCAGCTTAAATCTTTCAAGCTGCGGTTGAAATAGTCTTCAACTTCCGATGAATACAAAGGCTTCTGTAAAGATGCCAGGGTACGAATGTTTTTGGAATCAATCCCGGCTTCAAGGCAGGAGACAGCCCAATCAATATACTGCTCATAGGTTGCCATTCCCATGTGCCGTTCAGCCAATAGTTTTATCGTTTCAAGATTCATTGATGAGAAGCACATCTAACTTTCCATGCCTTTTTTTCTAAGCATCTGCACACGTCAGCCGCCTCACGCACGGCGTCGCCCACCGCGTACGAACCCTTAATGTTGAGAGACTTGTTGTGCGCGCGTCCGCTACGTGCCGATGTGAGGCCGTCATCCCAATCGTAACATGCTTGGTGCAGCATGCTTCTCAAGCTGCGCCTGCCATCAACGAGCTTCCTCCTTCGCCGTGCTTATGAGTCCTGTAATC
>DASQDV010000671.1:0-4579 GCA_035633995.1 Pyrinomonadaceae bacterium
ACGCCGTTTTGCAGCAACTCGCGGACGTAGATTTGCGGGCTGCTGTAGATGTGATTCGAGAGCAGGTCGATGATGCCGCCCAGATTGATTTGAAACTTGTAATCCATAAAGCCCTCTCGAAAATCACGCCGGATAATTTTATGACAACCTACATAAAATCTTTTATGTCAGCTTCGCGCCTTCGGTCTTAACTTTGCGCCTCCGGCGAGAACGTTTTCACGCTGGAGGCGCAAAGAAGAAGACCGAAAGGCGCACAGGAAGCAAGGCTGCTAATTAACTTCGTAAGGTCTGACCGCGAAATCGCGCAGCGTGATCGTGTGGCTGCGACGCGCGCCCGACGCTGCGAAGTCAACGATGGTTTCGCAGGCGACGGCGACGGCCAGCGTCACCAGGTTGCGCGCCAGCGGATAATCACACACGTCGTCGTGCGCCGCCGACGGCACACGGTAGATTTCGTTCCAGACGACCTCCGCGTAGTCGCCCGCCAGCCCCGCGTGCAGACACGCGACGCCCGCCGATTCCGCATGCGTCTTCAATACGCGCCGCGATGCGCTGTTGTCAAACACGTCAACGACGAGCGCGCTGCCCGCCAGCAACTTCGCCGCGTTCGTCGCCGTCAACTCCTCGCAGCGTGCGTCCACTTCGACGCCGAGCGCGCGGTACAAAGCGTTCGCCAGCACACGCGCCTTCGCCGCGCCCGCGTCCGCGCGATAGTAAGGCTGCGTCGAGATGTTGCGTTCCTCCACGCGGTCGCGGTCAACAACACGCAATTGCCTGAATCCCATGCGCGCGAGGCTCTCCGTGAGATTAGCGCCGAGCGCGCCCGCCCCGCACACCGCAACGGGAAACTCGCCGAGCCGCGCCATCACTTCCGGCGTGCGATAAAGTTGTTCGTGATAGAGACCGTTCATCGCAAAAATTTCACACGCAAACCTTGCCCGTTCGCCTCACACGCTCAATCGAGCGATTTCAGATCAGGTTCGAGCCAGCCCGTGCGCGCCTCCCACGACAGCAAACGCTCGCGGCTGTAGTACTCGAACGGAAAATTTCTATCGCCGCACGCCGCGATCAACCCGTCCAACAGTTCCGCGAGAGTTGCGGCGTCTTCTGCGTCCGTGCCGTTGAGATAGCGGCGAATCACGCGTATGTAAAAGAGCGTGATGGTTTCGTGGTAGCCGCCGTCCTTCGTCATCTCGACGCCGCGCGCGAGGTTGTAGCGTTGAATTCCTTCGCGTATCAACCGCGTCGCTTCCGCGCCCGCGTGGCGCACGAGATACCACAACGCGACCGTCAGGTGCGCCTCGTGAGTCCAACGCTCGCCCGCGAGCGTGCACGCTTCGAATTCACGCACGAGTCGTTTAACTTCATCGTCGCGCTGCGCCGTCGTCTCGACAACGCTTTCGTCTTCCCTGATAGACATCGCCGTCCTCTCTAATCTTATTCCCACGCGTTCTCAACCACGCCGACGAGTGATTGCAGATCGAAGTCGCTATCGCAGCCGCTCAGGCAGATGCCCGCGCTGACGACCGTGAGGTCGCGCTTGGCGACGGTCGAGGCGTGTGCCTCGCCGTAGCGCGTCTGCCAGAGGACTCGCCAGTTCGCGCCCTCTTCGTGATACTCGATGAGTTCGCCGCCGCCGAGCGCGAGCGCCTCGCGCAGGCGCTTCTCTTCGGCGCGCCGCGCTCGCCCGCCGCTGAATTCGGGCGCGAACTCCGTCGCCAGCGCATAGGCGGCGCGCGTCTCCGGCGTGATGCCCTTCCAGGTGATGTAGCGCGGCTCGACTCCTTGCCGCAGAAGTTTGCGCAGGCGTTCGGCGATGCGCGCGTCGGCGCGGCGGTCGGGTTCGCCGAAGAACCAGTTGCGTCCGTCCGTGTAGGCGACCGCGCCCTCGAAGCGCGCGCCGCCCGACACGAGATGCACCTGCAAGTCGCCGCGCACGCCGAATCCCTGCCGCGCGTCCTCGATGTTCGCCGGATAGGCAAGCCACGTCTGCCCGCGCAAACGCTCTGCGAGACGCACACGCAGCGGCTTCAACGATCTCAAATAACGGGCGACCTGCGGAAGACTCGCCGCTTCGACAACTTCTGCCGTCGCGTCGTCAACCGGACGGAAGATGCCCCAGCCCTCGAAGTTGCGCGGGCGCGGGCGGAACATATACGCGAGTCCGTCGAGCGACACGCGCACCCGCCCGCCGCCGACGCACGGCGCGAGAAATTGCTCGCCGCGCACGGCCTCTTCGCGCGCCGCGAGCGTCTTGATAAGTTGGCGAATGTCCACAAAACAAACGATGAAGGAGGAACGCGGAACGCGGAATGAAAGACTGTTCTTTGTCCGTTGTCCATAGTCCCTTGTCAGTTGTTCAAGACCGTCTTTAGTAATTCGTGTGACAGCCACATGCAACTGACAACGGACGACGGACGACGGACAATCTCCAGTTCATCGTTCCTCCTTCATCCCTTTCTTTCCGGCAGCGGCGTCTCCAGAATCTCCATGAGCAACTCAAGCCGCGACGGGCGGCTCAAGAGCGGCACGAGGTTCGGGAGCGCGTAGTAGTCGCCCGCGAAGGTGAAGGTGTCGAACGCCACGCGGCTCTGGCGCATCTGCCGCTCAAGCTGGTCGCTGTGCGCGCCGACCTTGACGACGAGGACGTTCGGCGCGACGTTCAAGTCCGCGCAGTAACGCTCGTAGATGCCGTTGAAGTACGGCGCGGTGTTTTCGCCCTCGTCCGTCACGATGATGATCTGCTCGACCGTTTGGCGACGCAGGCGCATCATCTCAAGCGGCGCGCCGATGCTCGTGCCGCCGTCTGCGCGCAGGTGCGCGAAGGCGCGCTCCCAGTCGCTCAGTTCACCCGCTCCCGCGCACACGACCGGGTAGCCGATTGTGTCGAAGGCGTAGACGTACAGCCCGGCCTCGCTTACGCCGGAGACGAGCGCGGCGATCTGCTTGCCGACTTCGAGCGCCTCCGTCATGCTGCCGCTCTTGTCAACCAGCAAGGCCGTCGTCTTCGTGATCCGGCCGCGCGCACGCAACTGTTCGCTCGCCGCGTGCTCAAGCCGCGCCGCCGAAGCCGCATCAACACCGGCGACCTCCGCCGCGCGCACGGCCTTGAAGGCAGAGACGCGCTTGTCGGTCGCCGCCGCCGCGAGCTTCTCGTCAACCAGGGCCTTGACCTCCGCGTGCGCAAGTGCGCCGCGCGCCTTCAGGGACTTCAGGTTGTTGATCGTCTCCTGCGGCGACATCGCGTTGATGAGCGCGGCGAGGACGGCGGGTGTCAACTTCCGCACCGCGCCGACGGCGACCGTGTAAGGAATCGCGTGCTCGACGATCAGCTCCGCCTGCGCCGCCGCGCTTTCGGCATGCGCCAGGCGCTTCAAGGTGTAGGCCAGGCTGTCTGCGGGCGGCGCGTCCTTGAACAGAATCGCGTCGGCGCGCGCCGAGGGCTTGATGTGCAAGCCCGCGTAGAGGTGCTTCATGCTCTTGCGCGCACGCATGGCCGCGCCGTCGAAATGGCGCGCATTATCCTCGCGCCCGCGCAGGTAGCGCACGACCGCCGTGCGCGCCGAACGCGGCAACGTGCCGCGCTCGCGCTTGACGAAATCCACCACGCGCGCCACCTGATACGGCGGCAACTCCTGCAACAACATGAAGCCCGCGCCGCGGTGCCCCGCCACGCGGCTCGCCAGCAGGTTCGCCGTGAACACCTCTTTGTGGTCGCGCACGTCGCCGTGCCGCGCGTACCAGACGGCGAGGTGGCCGTAGAACAGCGGGTCGCGCTCAAGCATCCGGCGGTGCAACTCCGACACCTCTTCAAGGCGGCGGTGCGGCGTCGTCAATAAACTGTTCAACATCTCAAGGCGCGCGTCGCGCTCAAAGTTTTCCATCACACACCTCTTCAGAGCGGTGACAAGCGACGAGCGACAGGTTAAAACAACTCGGTCTTCAACCTGTCACTCGTCACCTGTCACCCGTCTCTCTATTTATTCCCCGCGCAAGTCAGAGAAGCGTCTTCACATAGCGGGATTCGAACCCGCGACAGTACGTTCCCAGAACGTATGCTCTACCACTGAGCTAGTATGTATGCTTCGCCGGTCAGGGCGCGGGGAGAATTTGTCGGCTCGTGAATAGAAGCCGCTTTCGTCTATTCACGATTTAAGATTTTTCGGTTAGCCTCCGCGCCGGAGCGAGACTTCTAGCGCGCAAGTCTGTGAAGCGTTCCTTGACCCGCCGTGTGACGGGCGGGCTGCACGCTCCCATAAGTTTTGCGGGAGCGGTAGGATTCGAACCTACTACGGTTATGGTGAACCGGTCTTCCATGTATGTATGCTTCGCCGGTCAGGGCGCGCACCGCGCGCTCCGGCAGGGACGCAAACCGAAAGTCAAAGAACAGCCGTGCTCGATCATTTCTCAATGTAGAGACGTGCCCCCGCGCAAGTTCGAAAAGCGTTTTTCACATCGGCGCTCTGCCACTGAGCTACAGGAGCACAAAACGCTCCTGACGGGAATCGAACCCGCCTCCTCCCACTTGATAGGTGTAGTGTGTGTAGGCTTCTCGTGTCAGGGCGCGGGGACGCGCCGC
>DASQDV010000672.1:0-1552 GCA_035633995.1 Pyrinomonadaceae bacterium
CGCGGGCGGGGTCGAAATCGTCGGCGGCCCCGAATCGCATGAAAACGGGAAGTTCGCGTGGATCATGGACCCGGAGGGGAATAAGGTCGAGCTGTGGGAGCCGATGATTTGGGATGAAAAGAATAAGAGCGCCTGAAGTTCCGGTCGAAGCCGCCCGACAAATCGTGGGCCGCGAGCGGGGATGCAGGGCTATCAGGAAGGCATCACTGAGCGGTGGTGTTTTTAGTCAATAAACGCATGACGGTCGCCGACAGACGCTTGATCTCCTGCGGCTTTCTCAAAAAAGCATTGACGCCTGCCCTTGATCCTGTTCGAGTTATTAACTTGAACTTTTCGCTTCAAAATAACGAATAAATAGCTGCGCGATTAAGTCTTTCAAAGAGATAGGCGGCCTGACCAACCCGCGCTTGACTTTGGGCGCGGGCGCAGGGATGCTTTGGTGCGTATGTCCGGTTTGGAACGTTTCATCGGAGAGGTGTTGGACGGGAAGTACCGGCTTGAGCGTTTGCTCGGGCAGGGCGGGATGGGCGCGGTGTATCTGGCGACGCATCTCGGCACGGAGCGTCCCGTCGCTTTGAAACTGATCACGCCGGAGTTTATGCGCAACGACGAGTTCGTGGAGCGTTTCAAGCGCGAGGCGCGTGCGGCGGGCAGGTTGCGTCACCCGAACGTGGTGGACGTGACGGACTTCGGGTTCGCGCAGGTGGGCGCGCAGCGCGTGGCCTATCTCGTGATGGAGTATCTGGACGGGTGCACGCTCGGCGACGTGCTGGCCGAAGAGTCGCGCCTGCCGATTGACTGGGTCGTGGACATACTGGAACAGACCTGTTCG
The DNA here is from genome assembly GCA_035633995.1 of Pyrinomonadaceae bacterium. Taxonomy (GTDB): domain Bacteria; phylum Acidobacteriota; class Blastocatellia; order Pyrinomonadales; family Pyrinomonadaceae; genus JAIVJZ01. The sequence continues at coordinate 833 of DASQDV010000672.1, forward strand.
GCGGTTGACGAGGCGCACCAGCAGGGCGTCGTGCATCGCGACCTCAAGCCCGACAACATCTGGTTGGAGCCGAATCGCTTCGGCGGTTATCGCGTCAAGGTGCTCGACTTCGGCATCGCCAAACTCGCAGACCCCACTGCCGCCGCAGGAGGAGTGACGACGGGCGAACTGGTCGCCGCCGCAAACGAGCCGACCGTTACGAACCAGAATCAAAACGCGTCTCAAAGCGGGGCGCACGACGACGACGGGCAGCGGTCACAGCAACAGTCGCAGTTGGATATCGTGCAGGCATCCATCGCGCGTGCGGCATCGTCGCTCGGACGGTCGGGTTCGGGCAACAGCGGCAGCAGCAGCGGCGGCGGCGCGTCGTCTCGCGGCGCATCGTCTCAAGGGGGCGGGTCTGAGGCCGCGACGCAATTGCAACTCTCGGACGCGGACGAGGCGGAACAACCACAGACGCTTCTCTTCGCGCCGCCCTCGCCGTCGTCGCAGGCGCAGCAGCGCGAACAGACCGCCGCCGGGCGCGAACCGCGCGCGACGCAGGCCGAACCGGACAGCGACCGGACGCGTCTGCTCGATCACACGACCGCCGGGAACAAGCCGAACGAGTTGCAGACTGCGGCGGCGGCGGGCGTCACGCGCGTCGGCGCGATACTCGGCACGCCGCTCTACATGTCGCCCGAACAGTGTCGCGGCCAGCGGCTCGACGCGCGTTCCGAC
>DASQDV010000673.1:0-1507 GCA_035633995.1 Pyrinomonadaceae bacterium
CGCAAACCGCACGGACACGAAGTTCAACCTCGGCTCGATGAACAAGATGTTCACCTCCGTCGCCGTCGCGCAACTCGCCGAGCGCGGCAAGCTCTCTTTCGAAGACCCGCTCGCTAAGTTCCTCCCCGACTTTCCCTCGAAAGAGGCGGCGCAGAAGATCAAGATCAAGCACCTGTTGACGCACACTTCCGGTTTGGGGAGCTACTTCAACCGCAAGTTCATGGAGTCGTCGCGCGCACGCTTCCGCACCGTCAGCGACATGATGACGCTCGCCGAGGGCGACACTCTCGCCTTCGAGCCGGGCACGAGGTGGGCTTACAGCAACACCGGGATGCTCGTGCTCGGCGCGGTCATCGAAAAAGCGACCGGGCAGAGTTATTTCGATTACGTGCGCGAGAACATCTACAAGCCCGCCGGGATGACGAACACCGACGCTTACGAGTTGGACTTGGTGACGCCCAACCTCGCCGTCGGCTACCAGAAGGAGTACAACGAAGACGGCACCGTGCGCTTTCGCAACAACGTCTTCCAGCACGTCATACGCGGCGGCCCGGCGGGCGGCGGCTATTCGACAATCGGCGACCTGCTGAAGTTCGACACGGCGCTGCGCTCGAACAAACTCGTCGGCGCGGAGTACGTCAAGCAACTGCTCTCGCCCAAGCCCGAACTCAACTCGCCCGAATACGGCTATGGCTTCAGCGTGGACACGAAGCGCCGCATCGTCGGCCACAGCGGCGGCTTCGCGGGCATCAGTTCGAACCTCGACATGTTCCTCGACAGCGGCTACACGGCCATCGTCATGTCCAACTACGGCGGCGCGTCGCAGCCCGTCACACGCAAGATGCAGGAGCTGATTCTGGCCGGGCAGTAGTTGTCGCGTGGCGGTCGCCCGGCGCGTTCACGGGCGGGCTTTTCGCCACCCGTTCGGGTGGCAAACAAAAACTCCCGCAGGACGGTCGCCCTGCGGGAGTTTTTATTCGTCACCATCGAAACCGACTTACTCGGCGACGGTCGTGATTACCTCTTCATCGCCCGAAGCCTCAAGGAGCGAGGCGCTCGTGACGCGGTCGCCGTCGTCCGTCTTGATGAGGCGGACACCCTGCGCGCCGCGCCCCGTCTTGCGTATGTCGCTTGCTTCGAGGCGGATGAGTTTGGCCTGCTGCGTGATGATCATGATCTCCGAGTCGTCGTCCACGGGGAAGACGGCCACCACCTTGCCGGTCTTCGGCGTCGCCTTCATGTTGATGACGCCCTTGCCGCCGCGCGATTGCAGGCGATAGATCGTGATCGGCGTCTGCTTGCCGAAGCCCTGTTCGGAGACGGAGAGCATGCGCTCTTTATCGTCCGCCGAGACGGCGCAGAGGCTTACAACGTAATCGTCTTTGCGCAGGTCAATGCCGCGCACGCCGCGCGTCGCGCGTCCCATAGGTCTGACATCCGATTCGTCGAAGCGGATGGCGAGGCCGTTGTGCGTGGCGATGAAGATGCGCTTCGTGCCGTCGGTTAA
>DASQDV010000674.1:0-4310 GCA_035633995.1 Pyrinomonadaceae bacterium
GCCATGCGACGCTCATCCGTGATCTCCTCGTCGCGTCCGGTGAACGAGACGGGCTGGAACGAGATGAAGGCGACCTTCTTCGGATTATCCAGAGCGAAACGGATGACCGAGCCGACCTGATCGTTGTTGATGTTGTTGACGAGCGTGGTGACGAGCACGATCTCGACGCCCGCTTCGTGCAGGTTGTCAATCGCGCGCAGTTTCACGTCGAAGAGGTTGCCGACCTGACGATGCGAGTTTGCGTCGTTGCCGATACCGTCGAATTGCAGATACGCGTAGCGCAAGCCCGCGTCGGCGGCTTCACGGCAGAACTCTTTGCTCTTGGCAAACTCGATGCCGTTCGTCGCGCACTGCACGGAGTTGTAGCCGACCTTGCGCGAGTAGCGTATGGACTCGATGAAGTGCGGCGAGATGGTCGGCTCGCCGCCCGAAAACTGCACGGACATCTGGCGGCGCGGCTTGATCGAGATGGCCTTGTCGAGAATGTCTTTCACGTCCTCGAAGCTGAGTTCGTGCACGAAGCCGACCTGGTTGGCGTCCATGAAGCACGGGTCGCACATCATGTTGCAGCGGTTGGTCAGGTCAATCGTCAAGACGGAGCCACGACCGTACTTGATCGTGGACGAGCCGTGATTGTGCAACTTCTCGTCGTTGTGCGCCTGTATGTCGCGCCCCGGAAACTGCGCCTCGATGTGTTTGAGGAAAGACGAATCCATCGCCATGATATCTTCGATGTGGCCGTGCGTGGGGCAATCTTTGATCATCCAGATTTCGCCGTTGCGCTCGACGATCTGCGCCTTCACCTCGCCCACTTTCTCGTTGATCAGGACGGACGGGTCGATCACCTCCGCGTTCAGAATCTTGGCGCGCGCTTCAATGACGCACTTCGGACAGAGGCTGTCGGTCGTGCGCGGGAAGCCGAGCGGCGGCTTCGACTTTTGCCACGATTTCAAAAGCGGCTTGTCCGACCACTTCGGGATGAACGATTCGCTGGGACGATATTTATTGAAAAACTGGATGGTGTTGAACGCGCCCGCCGCGATGGCGGTCAGTCCTCTTTCCACGTGTTTGATGGGTCGCATTTTCTCTTCCTTCTCTACCGGATAAATTTGTCAGACGCGCGGAGGCGTGCGTCGAATTCTCTGTCGATACGCTTATCTGTGACCAAACTCTTTGAAGCGAGAGCAGACGGGGAGCACTCGAAGGCGGACGGTCGGGCTAGAATTTACCCTCGTCGCACGCTAAATGCAACCTGCGTTTGAACATTCGGGCGTGGCGGAGCGATTAACCGATCAAAGCTCCGCCACATTTCAACCCGAACTTTTCCTGTGGAATTGCCCTCTCCGCTTCCGAGAGATGGATCAACCTGCTGCACAAAGCAATGACTGTGCCAGCCAGGCCGAAAACCTAACTGAGTAAATATAAGGACTTATTTGATTGTAGTTTTTATGGAGACGTGAATTTAGCGGGCGTTTGTGTGTCGTATAAACCCGACGAACCTAGCACAGAACGTAGCGCGTCTTTCTGACCCCAAAGCCGCAAGTCAACAAACGGGCTAGGTTTTTCTGACACGTTCGCCCGTTCAGAGCGGCTCAAACAGACTATGTAAGGAAGCGACGGTGGTGGTAAACGTCTCTAACTGCGCGGCGCGAAGTAGCCGATGCGCGCGTGTATGCTGAGGGCGGGGTCGTTGGTCTTGACCTGAACGCGGCGAAACTTCCCGTCGCGTGTCTTGTCTGTCGGCATGTAGTAGAGCGCGTACTGGTGGCGCAACTCCTCCGCCACCTCCGCGTAGATTTGGTCGAGCGCGGCGAAACTCTGCGGCTTGAAAAGACGCCCGCCGGTGGCCGCCGTGAGTGTGGCGAGATTGCGTTCGCTCGCGTCGAGCACGCGCAGGGATTCGCGCAGGTCGCCAATGCGCAGTTCGTTGAAGCGTCGCATCGAAAGCGGCTCGGCTTGGAGCGTGTCGAGTTCGGCGCGCTTGCGCGCACGCTCGATCTCCGTGTTGCTGATGACATAGACGCCCGCCCCGGCTTCGAGCAGCGCGCCGAGCGCCATCTCCAGCGTCGCATGGCCGCGCCCGCTGTCAATGCCGTCCGAGAGCACGACCACCGCATGCCGCCGCCGCGCGTCTTTGAACTGCTCGCGCCCTGCCAGGTAGAGCGCATCGTTGAAGCGCGTGAACATACCCGGCACGACGCGACGGAGCGAACGACGCAACTGCACGCGGCTCTGCGTCCAGTCCTGCAACAACTCGACGCGGTCGTCGAACTTCAACAAGCTGACGCGATCTTCTACGGCCAGCCGCGCGGCAAACTCGTCCACCGCGCGCCGGAAATCTTCGAGGCTGCTCGCCACCGAAGACGACGCATCAACCATCAACAGGACATCCACCGGCACGCGCCGCAAGCGCAAATCACTCAAAGGCTGCTCGCGCCCGTTTTCCCAGACCTGAAAATCCTTGCGCTCAAGCGTCGTCACCAGACGCCCCGCCGCATCTCGCACGGTCACAGGCAAGAGCACTTCGGTCGTGCTCACCTTGATCACTTCGTCCTCGTCCGAATCCTGCGGCGCGTTCTGCGAACCTTGCCCCGCCCGCTGTTGTTGTTGCGCGAACGCGAATGGTGCGACGACGAACAGTGAGAGCGCGCACGCCAACGCCGCGCGCAGAACTCGAAAGCCTGACGCGCGAAGGACTTTGGACGGTAAGAAAAAGACGGGACTCATCAATCTAATTTCAAGGTTTCGCATTTGCGTCGTTCGCAACGCTTGCGCCCTCTTCGCCCATCGCGGCGCTCATCGCGGCGATGACCGGCTCGCCGACGCGGCGACGGCGCAGTTCCGCGAGCTTCGCGGGCGAGAAATCGAACTCGACCAGCGCGTTCTCGATGCGGCGGATGATCGTGCCTTCCGAAAAACCGGCTTCGACGAGTTCGATCACGGATTCGTTGGTCAGCGTCGGCGTGCGTTCGAGTTTGGGTTCAGCGCCACCGGCAGCGCCGCCCGCTTCGGCAGGCGGTCTGAGTATGCGCACGCTCGCGCTGCCCGTCGTCTGTGCCTCACCTTCCGCAGCGCCCCCGCCGATGTTCGAGCGCGAGCGACCGCGCACGCCGCCCGACGAGCCGAAGATATTCGTCTCATTAGGATCGCTCTGCCCGTTCGACGGCTGCCTCGCGTCCTTCGCGCGGTTCGAGGGGCGCGTCCCGTCGAAAAACGGATCATCGTCAAACGCACCGCTCGCGTCGTCGTGCGCTGAAAACATTTCGCCATCGCCCCCGCGCGCCAGCATCGTCAGAATGATGCGCTCACCGACGCCGTTTTTCTTCAACTCGATTAGACGATCCGGCGAGAGGTCGAACCGTGCGGGGCGCGTGCGTATGATCGCGATGACGGTCTTCTCGCTGAATCGCGCACGCACGAGTTTGACGACAGCGGCGTTTGTCAAAGGCGCTTCCGCCGCGTCCGCCTGCGCCCCGGCGCGCGGTGGCGACGAAACCTGCCCGCGCGCCGACGCCGCGCCGAACGCTGCGACGCACATCAAGACGGACGCGACATGCCCTGCACGCCCTGTCAGCGAAGCCAGCAAACTTCTCATACTCATTCCCCGCTCCCATCGCGCTCGCGGCTCAATTAACCGACGCCGCAGCAGTAGTTGTCTTACTGCCAATTGTTGTACGTTCGCTCACGGCGTGCGCCGCGCGCCCGTAGCGCCCGCTGATGCGGCGCACGTAATCGCGCGTCTCGCGGTAAGGCGGCACGCGATTGCCGTACTTCATCACCGCGCCCTCGCCCGCGTTGTAGCTCGCCAGCACCAACTCGACGCGCCCGTTGAATCTTCCCAGAAGTTGTTTGAGGAAACGCGTGCCGCCCGCGATGTTCTGCGCCGGGTCGTGTATGCGCCGGACGCCGAAGCGCGCCGCAGTTCCCGGCATCAACTGCATCAACCCGCGCGCGCCCACAGGGCTGACCGCCCCCGCGTTGAAATGCGACTCCTGTTCCATCACGCAAAAGATGAGGTAGGGGTCAACTCCGTAACGCGCGCCGTTTTGCCGTATGAGCGCGTCGAGATGCGGCCTGCCCGTCGTCCAGCGTCGCTCGCGCCTGCCCGCTTGTGCCGCCGCCGCCGTCGTCTCCGTTTTCAATTCGTCCGACTCTCTTTCAATACGCTCAATACGCGCGCGTTCGAGAAAGATCGAGAGGTTGCCCCGCTTGTACCAGACGCCCTCCGTCGTCTCGTTCGCCTCATCCACTTCAAAACGCGCACCGCCCACGAGATAAATCCAGAGCGGACGCTCCGGCGCGGCAACTTG
>DASQDV010000675.1:0-15658 GCA_035633995.1 Pyrinomonadaceae bacterium
GTACTCTTCGTGCGGCGCGGTCGTCGCGATCTCGCGCGTCTCCGCAACGATCATAACGACCATCGGTATGGCGATGAACAACGCGACGACGGCAGCCGCGAGCGTTTTGCGCGTCTCGCCCCACACTGATGCCGCCCCGCGTGAATCGCCTTCGCCGCGCGGCGCTCCCTCGCCGCTCGCGGGGCGATCAAGGTAGGGTTCGAGTTCGTCAAGCACGGCGGCGGGCAGATTGCCGTAGGCGGAGCGCGCGCGCTCGAAGACGAGTTGCAGGGTGAACGCGGCGAAGAGGATGGCGAAGGGCGGCCAGTATTCGGCGAACCGACGCCAGCGCGCGTTGGCGATGAGCAGGATGGTCGAGAAGATGAGGAAGAAGAGCGAGCGGGCGGCGCGTTTGCGGTCGTGCCAGTCGAAGGCGATGTAGCCCGCGATCATCGCGGCGAAGGCGACGGTGCAGTTGCGCGCGAAGTCCCAACTGTCATACGGATACCACTCCTGCCCCACGGCGGTCGAGAATCCGTTCGACGTGACTTTCATCACGATGTGCGCGTAGAGCAGGCGGACGTTGTGCGGGAAGTAAGGGTTGATGCACGTGCCCGCGCCGACGCCGACCACAACCCACAGAAGCGGCCTCCACTCGATGCGTCGCTCGCTCCAGAAGAGAACCACCGTCCAGATCGCCGCCACGAGTCCGAGCAGGACGAACATGTCGTAAGTCAGCGTGAAGAAGAAAGCGAGCGGCAGCAGCCACAGGTACTTTCTTTGAAAGAGCAGGTGAATCCCCAAGACGAGCAGCACGACCGAGACGCTCATCGCCTTCGTCATGTTCATGCGAAACAGGAAGGGCGCGGAACAACCCAGCAGCGCGACGAGCCAGACGAGCGGATACCTGATCCGGTAGCGGACGAGCATCCAGTAGCAGGCGAAGACGGCGAGCGTGCCGAAAAGCCACGCGGAAATTTTCGCGCCCGTGCGCACGTCCTGAAAGAAGGTGAAGGGAATCTGCAGGATGTGGAAGAGGAAATGATGATCCACGTAGTCGCGCGCGTTCAGGGTCGTCAGCGGCAGCCAGGTGAACTGCGGGAGGCGGTGCGCGCGTATGCCCTGCCAGAGTTGTTGGCTCCAGCCGATGTGATAGTAGCCGTCGAAGTCGCCGCAGCAGATGGCGTCGGTGGAGAATTGTAGCCACCAGAAGACGACGCCGATGGCGAGCGCGCCGCACGCCAGATAAATCGCGCGCATGACGGCAGCCGACGCGAAGACGTTTCGCCATGAGCGCCCCGCTGCGCCGCTGCCGTGCGCTGCGTCGTCGCGTGCGACAGCAGGGGCGTCTGTTGCAGCAGCAGCGGCAGCAGTAGCGGCGGCGGCCTCCTGACTTCCGGCATTCTCCATAAAGATTTGCTGTCCCTTTCGCTTTGCGTATGGCAAGAACTTTGCGCGGGTTGTTCGCTTGCGGCACAAAATAACATGGAAGCGGGAGGGGAGGAAAAGCGTGTGGACGCGTGAGCCGCTGCCGGTATCGCACGAGCGGCGCTTACTGCTCGGTTTTATTAAGGGAGGGGAAGGTGAGCGTGAAGGTCGTGCCGCGCGCGGGCTGGCTCGCAACTTCAATCGTGCCGCCGTGACGTTTGAGGATGCCGTAGGAGACGGCGAGGCCGAGGCCGGAGCCTTGCGAGCCCTTGGTGGTGAAGAACGGCTCGAAGATGCGGTCTTGAAACTCCGGCGCGATGCCCTCGCCCGTGTCGCTGACGGTGACGACGAGCCATCTGTCGCGCCTCGTCTCGCGCAGTTCGATGCGCCCGCCCGCAGGCATCGCGTCGAGCGCGTTGAAGATCAGGTTGACGAAGACCTCGCGCACTTCCGACGCGTTGGCTTCGACGAGATCGTCTGCGCCCGTCTCGTTCGAGAAGTTGACTTCGTAGTGAAGGCCATGCACCTGCGCGTCGTCCTGCCAGCTCGTGCGCGTCAGTTGCACGGCGTCCGTCACCAGGCGCGAGAGCGAGACCGGCGCGAACTGCGCGGAGGGCGCGCGGCGCGCGAAAGTCTGTATGCGGCGGACGATCTCGGCGGCGTCCTGCGTGGCCGTTTCAATCACTTCGAGGCTGCGCCGCTGCCGCTCATCGGTCGTCGAGCGCAGGAGCAGTTGCGTGCGCCCGAGCACGGCGGCGAGCGCGTTGTTGAAGTTGTGCGCCACGCCCGCCGAGAGTTGGCCGAGGCTGCGCATCTTCTCGTTCTCGGCCTCCTTCTCGAAGCTCGCGCGCAGCAGCGCTTCGGCGTGCTTGCGTTCGGTGATGTCGCGCGCGATGCCTTGCAGGCCGACGGGCTGGCCGTCTTCGTAGATGATCTGGCTGTTGATTTCGAGGGGCACGCGCCGCCCGCTCTTGGCGATCATTTCGATCTCGTAGAAGGTGACCGTCTCCTGCCCGGCCAGCTTGCGCAAAAGCATCTCGCTGACGAGCGGGACATACTCCGCCGCGACCACCTGCGTCCAGCTCATCCCCAGAACTTCCTCGCGCGCGTAGCCGCTGACGCGCTCGCCCGCGCGGTTGAGCGAGGTGTAGCGGCCTTCCATGTCGGTCGTGTAGATGATGTCGTTGGCGTTGTCAACCAGCTCGCGATAGCGTTCTTCGCTGCGGCGCAGTTGCTCCTCGATCCGCTTGTGCCCCGTGATGTCGCGCGCCACGCCGCGCACGCCGACGGGCGAGCCGTCGCGCGCGCAGATGAGAGACATGTTGAATTCCAGCCAGCACCGTGCGCCGTCGGCGCTCATGCACTGCGCTTCGGCGCGCGCCGCGCCCGCGCTTCGCAGATTCCTGATCCAGCCTTCGACCTCCGGCTCGGCGACGCTCAATTTGAACACGGCGGCGAAGTGCTGGCCGCTCGCTTCCTCCGACCGGCGACGGCTGAAGAGAAGCCCGGCGGCGTTGATGCTCGTCAGGCGGCCTTCCAGGTCGTGCGTGTAGATGATGTCGCCGGACTGTTCGACGATGTCGCGGTAGTGCGCTTCGAGGCGCGCGCGTTCGAGCATTCGTACCACCTGCGCGACGAGGCGCAGCGGCTCGAAAGGCGCTTCGATGTAATCGTCCGCCCCGGCCTTGAGACCTTCGAGCGCGCTGCGCATGTCGCGGCGGTGCGCGCTGATGAGCAGGATGGGCGTGAGTTGGAGGCGCGCGTCTTCGCGCAGGCGGCGGCAGAGTTCGATGCCATCCATGTGCGGCATCGCCACATCGCTGATGACGAGCGCGGGCAGTTCGCGGCGCGCCAGCGCCAGCCCTTCGAGGCCGTCCTCCGCCGCGAGCACGCGATAACCGGCCTGTTGCAACACCGCGCTCTGGAGCGCGAGCGCATCGGGCGAGTCGTTGACGATGAGGACGGACGCTTCCGACTCTTCGGTTGGCATGGACGATTTCCGTTACGGCGAAGCCGACACCCGCCGGGCGTCAGCTTCGCAAACGCTCGACGAGGTTAATGAGGTCGTGGGGGTTAATGGGTTTCGTTAAAAAGGCGTTGAAGCCGGAGCGGAGGGCGCGGTCGCGGTCTTCATACATCGTGAAACCCGTGACGGCGATCATGGGCGTAACCTGATAATCGGGCAGCGCGCGCAGGGCTTCGGCCAGTTCATAGCCGTTCATGCCGGGCATACCGATGTCCGAGACGAGCACGTCGAACTGCCCGGCGCGAGCGGCGCTGAGAGCTTGCGCGCCGGAGTACACCGTGACCACTTCGTAGCCCGCGTACTGGAGCAGGATCGCCAGCATCTCCGTCACGTCGGGCGCGTCGTCAACGATGAGCGCGCGCGGCTTGTCGGGTTTCAACTGCGGTTCGTCGTTGAAGGACGACGGGTGGCGCGGCGGTTGCGGGTCTCCGCCAAAGGCGAGACGATTGGCGGCAAACACTACTACGGCGCACGCCGCGTGTGTCGCGTGCGCGGCAGTTTCAGGGGCAGCCTGCATCTTTCTCTTATCTCCCTTTCCGCTTGCGCGGCCTCGGCAACTGGAAAGTAAATCTTGAGGCGAAGAAAAATTTACTCCGCTTAACTTTACGACCGCGACAAACGGGGTCGTTCGTCCGCGTCCGGTGGGTCGGACGTGTGACGGTTGAGCAGCGCGTCTACGGTCGCGGCCAGCGTGGCCGGATCGAACGGCTTGGCGAGGTGTGCGCTGAAGCCTGCGGCGAGGGCGGCATCTACATCTTTCTGCGCGGCGTAGCCCGTCAGCGCGAGCGCCGGGACATCACGCAGGCGAGGCGTCTCGCTGCGCAGCCGCCTCAAAAGTTCGTAACCGTCAATGTCAGGAAGACCAATGTCGGAAATTATTATATCAAAGTGCTCGTTTGCTGCAATGGCGAGAGCCTCTTCGGGCGTGGCGCAGGCGCTCGTGCGGAAGCCGCGCACCTCGAAAGCCACGCGCAGCATTTCGAGCGTGTCGGGCGCGTCCTCGATGAGCAGCGCATGACAGGCGCTCTCGATTTCGCACGTCGCCTCCGCCGGGATGTGCGGCGCGGCAGAGGCGACCGCCTGTGTTTGCAGGAGCGGCAGCAGCACCGTGAAACGACTCCCGCGCCCTTCGCCCGCGCTCGACGCGGCGACCGTGCCGCCGTGCGCTTCGATGAAGCTCTTGACGAGCGCCAGCCCGATGCCGAGCCCGCCGTGCATCTTCGTCGTTGACATGTCCTGCTGCCGGAAACGCTCGAAGACGTGCGGCAAAAACTCCGGCCTGATGCCTTCGCCCTCGTCCTCGATGTGGATGAGCACGGACTGAGCGCCGCCCGCCATTTCGCAGATGACTTTGACGCGGCTGTTGTCGGGCGAGAACTTGACGGCGTTCGTCAGGAGGTTCCAGAAGACCTGCACGAGCCGCATGCGGTCGCCGGAGACGAACACCTCTTCCAGCCCCGCGCAGGGCGCGAGTTCGATCTTGATCCCCTGTTTCGCGGCCTGCGGGCGCACGGTCTCGATGGCCTCTTTGACCGTCGCGTCGAGCGAGACGGGCAGCGTGTCAATACGCATCTTGCCGCTGAGAATGGCCGACATGTCGAGCAGGTCGTTGATCAGGCGCGAGAGCGATTGCGAATTTTTGGAGATGACGGCGAGGCCGTGCGTGATGTCGGCGGGCGTGAGTTGACCGGTGCCCATCATGTGCACCCAGCCGATGATGGGCGTCAAGGGCGTCCGCAGTTCGTGCGAGAGCGTGGCGAGAAATTCGTCCTTCGCGCGGTTGGCCTCCTGCGCGCGGCGGTAGAGGCGCGCGTTGTCAATGGCGAACGCGGCGCGGCGCGCGAGTTCTGTGGCCAGCGCGAGATCGTCGTCGGTGTAATGACGCGCCGACTCGGAACTGATGAAGGTCAACGCGCCGATGGTGCGACCGCGCGCGACGAGCGGCACGATCATCGAAGCCTTGATGTCGAACTCCTTGAGCATGCTGATCTCCACCGGGTTGCGGATCACCTGCTGCATCAGTTCGTCCGACACGGCGGAAAAAATCTCCGCCCGTCCGGTGCGCAAAACTTTGGCGATGGTGTGCGGCGTGTTCAGGTCGAGCGGGAAGCGGCGCTGCATGTCGCGCCAGGCGGCCTCGCGCGCGGGGTCCTGGTGCGCCACGATCATGCGCCGGATCGAGCCGTCCTCTTCGAGCATGTGGACGAGGCAATAGTCGGCCACGTAAGGCACGGCGCGGCGCGCGACCGATGCGAGCGTCTGTTCGTATTCGAGCGAGGAGGTGAAGATGGTCGTCGCATCGGCGAGGAAACGCTCGGCCTCCTCGGCGCGCCTGCGCTCGGTGATGTCCTGAATGTTGGCCGCCCGATAGAGGACGTTCCCGTGCTCGTCCTTGAAGGCCGTCACGTCGGCGAGCACGGGGAAGCGCGTGCCGTCTTTGCGGATGTGCATTGACTCGTAGATGTGATGGCCGCGTTCGGCGACGGCGCGGATGTGCTCGTCGAGTTTCGGTCTCTCTTCGGGCGCGAAAGTGTCTGCGAGCGGCCTGCCGATCAACTCTTCGACCGTGTAGCCGTGCATGCGCGCGAAGGCCGGGTTGAGCGCCTTGAGCGTGCCCGTCGCCGGGTCGCCCATGGCGACGCCCCAGCCCGCGTGCTGACAAATCTGCTCCCAGTGTCGCAACTCTTCTTCCACGCGCTTGCGCTCGCTGATGTCGCGCTGCGTGCCCCACACGCGCATGAGCGCGCCGCCTTCGACGATGCCGACGAGGTTGTTGAGAAAATATTTCGTCTGCCCGTCGCGATCCAACTCCTGCGATTCCACGTCGGTCAGGCGATAGCCGGAATGGACGGCGGCGCGCAGGTAGTCGAGGTTGGCGGGCGTGCGCGGCAGGAGCGTTTCGAGCCGGACGCCGATCAGTTCGCTCGCGCTCGCGTAGCCGTACATGCGCGCCATCACGTCGTTGCATTCGGCGAGATAGCCCAACTCGTAAAATAGTTCGATCTGCTCTTCCGCAGGGAGGTTGACGCGGATCGGCGCGCTCATCTCGAAACGCCAGATCGGCTCGCTGCTCTGTTCGAGGAAAGCGCGATAACGCTCCTCGCTGCGCCTGAGAGCCTCGCCCGCCTCCTTGCGCTCCGTGATGTCCATCGTCACGCCGCGCATCCCGACCGGACGCCCCGACGCGTCCATGATGGCGACCGATTGCGCTTCGACCCACACGGCGCGACCCGTCTTCGTCATCCAGCGAAACTGGTTCGTGCCGATCTCGCCGCTCGCGAAGGTGGCGGCGGCAGTGCGCGCCGCACGCTCGCGGTCTTCGGGGTGGACGATGGTGAGCCAGAAGTTCGGCGTCGAGAGCCATTCCTCGACCGTGTAGCCGAGCAACTTCTCGACGTAGTCGCTGACGAAGTCAATGCGCTGGCTCGATTCGTCCGGCTCGCCCCAGGCCTCCCAGACCACGCCGGGCACGCTCTTGATGATGGAGTCCAGACGCCGCCTCTGGCTGTCGACCTCTGCCGCCAGTTGCGACTTTTCGCGTTCGGCGCGCTTGCGCTCCGTGATGTCTTCGACGAGCGCGACGACGCCCTTGAGGCGTCCCTCCGCATCGCTCAGGGGCGCGGTCGAGATGCTGACGCTGATCTGCGTGCCGTCTTTGCGGAGGCGTTCGGTCTCGTAGGCTGTGAAGTCCGTGCCGGCGAGGGCGCGGCGGTGGTTCTGCCGCATCTCTTCCTGACGGTCGGGCGGGACGGTCGGCAAAGGTCGGCCTAACACTTCCTGTTCGCTCCAGCCGTAGATGCGTTCGGCGGCGCTGTTCCACATCTTGACGATGCCGTCGGGGTCGAGCGTGATGATGGCGAGCGGCGAGGCGTGGATGATGGCTTCGAGCGTTTGATTGCTCTCGCGCAGGGAGGCGAGCGTGGCCTGCATCTCGCGCTGGAGAAGCCCGGCTTCGTGCGGCGGGGTGGTGAAATCCTGATGCTTGCTGTCGCTCATGCTGGAAAGTTCGGGCGCGTTCCTTAACCGACTCGCGCAAACTGTCTCACGCGCGCGCAAGTCACCGTCGAAAGCTACGCTTTCGGGCGGAGACAAGTCAAGATTTCAATTTCCGGCGGCGAGAAATCTCGCCCGCACGTGCCGCCTGACGAGCCTGCATGCGCGGGCGCGTGCAGCGCGCGATCCGGCGAAATCTCTTGAGGCATCGCAGGATGTCCGGCGGCGCGGGCGCGGCGCGCGTTCGCCCCTGAAATTCGTGGACGATTCGGGCGCGGCGGACGACTGCGCCGTCTCCCTCGCCTGCGCTCTTTAGCCTTGACATTTGCTTCGGATTTATTTAACGTCCTCGCGCTAAGCTAGAAATTTAAGCTTTTTTGTCCTGCCAGTCATTAATAGTCAATTTACTCCCGTCGGTTGACTTTCTCGATCTGTTTCGGTTGGAAGCATTGTCTTCGCTATTCGCACAAGGTTTGAAAAAGGTAGTTTATCCCATGCAATCAAGACCCTCGCCCCCGGACGCCTGCTGCTATAGCGTCCCGATTCCCTTATTAAGTTGCTCTACATTATTCGACCCTAAAATTCCCTTTACCGATGTACCCCCGTATTCGACTGGTTCATACCTGCATACGGCTTGAGCTTGGTTGGCTACTGAATCTGTTCTGCCCTTGCGTCTCATTCAGTCCCGGTGCGCTTCAGCCCCTTGATCGCAGCTCTATCGCATCACGGACGCGAACGCCGGAGCCGCCTGAATGGTCAGTTGTTCGGAGTTCCGAGCCGGACTTTGAACTTTTACAGATTTTTCGTCCGACATACCCAGTACCTCCTTCCTGAGGTGATGAAAGGATTTAGATATGAGGAACTTTAAACGATGGCTGCTGCTCCTCAGCATTGCCGTCGCCATGGGAGCCGTAGTGTTAGACTTCGGCCCGGTCGCATCCAGCCAGGGAAATCGCAAAAGCGCGAAAACTGGCGGTAAAGGCGCCGCCCCTACGAGCCGACCCGGCCTCGAAAATTACGACATCAGACAAAAGCGCGCCAGCGCAACGGACGAAGCCGGTAAGGCGGCCGTCAAGCAGAGAGAGCCGGTTGGCGCACAGAAGCATGTGGTCGCCAGCCAGCGCCAGCGCGAACTGGCCGTCAACGTGCAGCAAGCCATGAGCGCGGCGCAGGAGCAGTTAGCCACGCGCGTGCCCAACTTGAAAGTCGTCTACAGCGAAGCCCTGAGCATCCCTGAAATCGTGCAGGTTGAAGGTGCGGGCGCGCTGGCGGCTTCCGATGCTGCGGCCAGCGTCGCGGGTTCCAAGGAAGCCGCCGTGCGCGGCTTCATCACCGAAAACGCCGCGCTCTACGGCCTGACCCGGTCGCAGGCGGCGCAACTCAAGAAAGTTTCCGATTACACGAATCCGTCGGGCAATCTCGCGTTCGTCGAATTAGAGCAAGAGATCAACGGCATCCCTGTGTTTCAGGGTTACGTGCGCGGCATCGTGACGCCGGATGGGCGTCTGATGCGCACGACCGGCCTGCTCGCCCCCGGCCTGCGCGCCGAAGCGCTCGATGCCACGCCCGGACTCGGCGCGGCTGAGGCCGTCGCCGCCGGCATCAGGAGCATCAACCTCAAGGTTGACGCGAGCAACCTCTCCGTCATCAGAACCGATGACAACGGCAAGCAGATCGTTTCGCGCGGGCCGCTTCAGGACGACGTTAAAACCTCGCTCCTCTACTTCCCGGTCGTGCCCGGCCACGCCGTGCTCGCCTACTCGATGGTCTTGTGGGAACCGGTCAACGCCTACTATGTGGTTATTGACGCCGACAGCGGCACGCTGCTCTGGCGCAAGAACCTGACAGAAGATCAGTCGCAGCCTGTCACCTACAACATCTACAACGACGACAGCCCGACGCCGATCAATCCGCTCGGCCCGCCGCAGGCCGTCGCGCCTCCCGTTCCGCAGGCGCCCGGCATCACGCGCACGAACCTGACGCTCATCAGCGAGCACGAATCGAACGCGCTCGGCTGGATTCCCGACTCGGCAGGCCCGAACCCGGTCACGACCGGCAACAACGTGGACGCCGGTTTAGACCTCGACGCCGTGCAGGGCATTGACGCGGGCACGCGCCCGCAGGCGACGAATCGCGTCTTCAATTTCGTCTATCGTCCCGACGGCTCGGCTGACCCTGCCGGTTCGACCAACCCGGCGGACGCGGAGTTCCGCAAAGGTTCGGTCGTCAACCTCTTCTTCTGGTCGAACCGCTACCACGACCGCCTCTACGATCTCGGCTTCACGGAAGCGGCGGGCAATTTCCAATTGAACAACTTCGGACGCGGCGGACTCGGCAACGATTTCGTCAGGGCTGAGGGTCAGGACTCTTCCGGCACGAACAACGCCAACTTCTCGACCCCGCCCGACGGCCAGTTGCCCCGCATGCAGATGTACCTCTTCACGCAAACCGGGCAGCCGAATCGTGACGGCAACCTCGACGCCGATGTCGTGATGCACGAACTGACGCACGGCACGTCGAACCGCCTGCACGCCAACGCGCTCGGCATGAACAACGAACCGGGGCGCGGCATGGGCGAAGGCTGGTCTGACTTCTACGCCCTCTCCATCAACTCCGTCATCGGCAAGAGCGACACGGACGGCAAGCAACTCTACCCGATGGGCGCTTACGACACCCGCGACTATTATCGCGGCATCCGTCGTTTCCCCTACGCGGTTAAATCCGCCGTCGCCGCCAACGGCAGGTCGCACAACCCGCTGACCTTCGCCGACACCGACCCGACGCAGATCAACTTCAACGACGCAGCCTTCCCCGTCGGCACCGGCAGCGCCAACCAGGTGCACAATCAGGGCGAAGTCTGGTGTACCGCGCTCTGGGAAGTGCGCGGCAAGCTCATAGAGAAGTACGGCCTGTTGGGCGGCAACAATCGCATGCTCCAACTCGTCACCGACGGCATGAAACTCGATCCGGCCGAGCCGACGCAGGTTAGCGGGCGCGACTCGATCATCGCCGCCAATTGCGCCGGGTTCGCCGGCGCGGACGAATTGGTACTCTGGGAAGGCTTCAGGAT
Organism: Pyrinomonadaceae bacterium; assembly: GCA_035633995.1. Taxonomy (GTDB): domain Bacteria; phylum Acidobacteriota; class Blastocatellia; order Pyrinomonadales; family Pyrinomonadaceae; genus JAIVJZ01. The sequence goes on from DASQDV010000675.1 coordinate 10,497, forward strand.
TCGCGGCTTGGGCTTCCGCGCAAGCACGACCACCGAAGCCACGCGCGTCGTCGAGAGCTTTGAAGGCCCGAACCTCAGGCTCGGGACGGTCAATGCGGCGGAACAGTCGGGCGACGGCGACACGGTCATCGAACCGGGCGAAACCGTCAGGCTCACCCTCCCGCTCACGAACATCCTGTGCGCCAACAACGCCACGGGCGTCACGGCGACGGTCACCGGCGGCACCACCGCCAACTACGACACAGTCCCGGCCGGCACGACCGAAGCACAGACGGTTGACTACACCGTGCCCGCCACCGCAGCCTGCGGCGCGGCGATTCCTGTGACGATCACCGTCAACAGCAGCCTCGGCCCGATCACCTACACCTACATTCTGAACGTCGGCCAGCCTACGGCGCTCAGCAACTTCGAGAACTTCGACGGCGTGACGCCCCCGGCGTTGCCCGCCGGTTGGTCAACCGAGCGCAGGGGCGCAGGCATCCCCTGGATGACCTCTTCGACGAAGCCGGACACACCGCCGAACTCGGTGTTCGCTCCGAACCCGTCCAACGCCGGTTCGTCCTTCCTGACTTCGCGTTCCTTCCCGGTCAACACCGCGCAGGCACGCCTGAGCTTCCGCAACCTCTACAACCTCGAAGACAGCTTCGACGGTATGCAGTTACACATCAAGATCGGCAGCGGGCAGTTCCGGGAGATTATCGCTTCGGGCGGCAGTTTCGTCAGCGGCGGTTACAACGGCATCACCGCCGATGGCGGCGCCGCCTGGACGGGGCTTTCCGCCGGTACGACGGCCAACCCCGAATACATCACGACGGTGGTTAACCTGCCGCCGACGGCCAGCGGCCAGATCGTGCAACTGCGTTGGGTCATCGTCGCCGATGCCAACACCACCGCGCCGGGGCAATCGGGCGCGCGCATCGACACGATTCAACTCGGGACGAGCGCACAGACCTGCACTCGCTTCGGCGTTTCCACCGCTTCGATCAGCGGTCGGGTGACTGACGGCAACACCGGTCAGGGCGTCAGCGGCATCCAGGTCACGCTCTCCGGCACGACCAATGCCACCACCACCACCGACATCAACGGCAACTACTCGTTCCCCAACCTCGTCGCGGGCGGCAACTACACCGTCGCGCCGACATCGCCGGGCTTCGAGTCAACGCCGCCGAGTCGCACCTACAACAACCTCAGCTCTGACGTGACGGACGCCAACTTCACGATCATCCCTGAGGCGAGCATCAGCGGGCGCGTCACCACGCAGAACGGCGCGGCGGGCATTGACGGCATCACCGTCAGGCTCACCGGCACCGAGACGAGAACGACCGTCACCTCCGGCGGCGGCTTCTACTCGTTCCCGGCGCTGGCGCGCGGCGGCAGCTACACCGTGACGCCTTCGGGCGGCAACAACACGTTCACGCCGCCGAGCCGCACCTATAACAACCTCCAGGGTCCGGTCACCGATGCGAATTTCATCGCCTCGGAGAACCTCGCCTGCGAGGCCGTCGGGCCGACCATCAACGGCAGCATCGGCGATGGCGACTTGACGCAAAACAACCGCATCAACCGCGACGCGAATGCGAGTGCTTGCAACACCAAGCCCTTCCCGGGCGAGTTGAGTCCGAACGCCGGCACGATTCGCTACGATCAGTACCAGTTCCAGAACACGAGCGGCCAGGCGGCCTGCATCAAGATCACGTTGCAGTCCACCAACGCCAACATCTTCAGTGCGGCTTACCTGACCGCTTACAACCCGGCCAACAAGTCGGCCAACTATCTCGGCGACCTCGGCAGCAGCCCGACCGCCAACCAGCCCGCGTCCTACTCGGTCACGGTTCCTGCGGGGGCGACTTACGTGATCATCGTGCACGAAACCGCGCCTGCTCAGAACAGCAACTACTCGCTTGCTGTGTGCAACAGCGGGGTGCCTCCGTCAACGCAGCCTGCGCCGCCGGTCGCACAGTTCGGTCAGGTGCTCATCAGCGAGTTCCGTCAATCGGGCGTGCCGCAACCGTCGCCGCAGACGCAGACCACCGCCAACGACGAGTACGTCGAGTTGTATAACAACACTGACGCGCCCATCAGCCTGGCCGGTTTCGTCCTCAAGACTTTCAGAGGCGGCGGCGACGCCACCCTGAACTTCGGCGGGGGCATCATCCCCCGACGCGGCCATTTCCTGATTACCAATCAACCCGCAGGTGCGAGCGGCTACAGCCTGAACTCGTATGCTTCGGGAGATGCGAACTTCTCTGCCTCCGACCTGTTGCCCGTCAATCAGGGTATCGCTCTGGTTAACAACAACACCGGAGAGGTCATCGATTCGGTCGGGTTCGTCGGCAACAGCGGCAGCCTCCCCTACATCGAGGGTAACGGTATACCGCGCACGTCCAACAACCGTCCGGCGGTGCAGCACGCCTACGTGCGCAAGTATTCCACGGTGACCAGCTATCCGCAGGACACCGGGGATAACGCCTTCGACTTCATACTCGTCGCCGTGGACAACGTACCGTTCCCCGGCCCGACGACAGGTTCGACCGTGCCGACGATACTCGGCGCACCGGGACCGGAAAACCGGAGCAGCCCGGTCGACCGCAGCGAATTCGAGCGCCCGTCGCTCGTCGATCCGATGGCTCCGGCCACCGGCGGCGAGAACCGCAAGCGTCTCGCCTGCGGCTCGCCCGACACGCCGGCGTGCGATCCGAACACTTCGACGCTCGGCTTCCTGAGCATCCGACGCAAGATCACCAACAACACGGGCACGGGAGTCACGCGCCTCCGCTTCCGCGTTATTGACATGACCACTCTGGGCAGCCCGGGCGACGGCCCCGGACAGGCTGACCTGCGGGCGCTCACTTCAACCACCATCAGCAACGTGATGATCAACGGTCAGCCGACGACCATCGAAGGCACGACCCTTGAACAACCACCTCACCAACCGCGCGGCGGCGGCATCAACAGCAGTTTGAGAGTGCCGACCATCGCGTTCGGCACGCCGCTGCCAAACGGGCAGAGCGTCAACGTGCAGTTCCTCCTCGGCGTACAGCGCGACGGATTGTTCCGCTTCATCGTCAACATCGAGGCGCTGCCGTAACGGCGCTGCCGCATCAACCGGGGGACTCAGCCGCGAGGCCGAGTCCGCCCGCACATCAAACGGGGGCGCGAGAGTTAACTCTCGCGCCCCCGTTTTTTTCCTGCCGCGCGCTCCCGATATTTTTTCCGCCCTCCCGGTCGCGTCTCTTTTTGCGCCCGCGCCCTTCTCTGTTAGTCTCTCTCCAACTGAAATTCCCGAAATTCTTTGTGAGGTAGCAGCAACTTTGTATCCGGCTGGCAATCTTTTCATCCCCGCCCCGCACGGGCGGCTCGAAGCGATCCTGAAAGAGCCGCCCGCCGCTTCTCCTTCGGCGCGCGCCGCCGCGCTCGTCCTCCACCCGCACCCACTGCACGGCGGGACGATGCACAACAAAGTCGTCTTCCGCGCCGCGCGCGCCTTAAACGATGCCGGAGTCGTCGCCCTGCGCATCAACTTTCGCGGCGTCGGCCAGACGACCGGCACGCACGACTACGCGCGCGGCGAACAGGCGGACGCGCATCTCGCGCTCGACTACCTCGTCGAACGCTACCCTGCATTGCCGCTCCTCGTCGCGGGCTTCTCCTTCGGCGCGCGCGTCGGGCTGGAAGTGGGCACGCGCGACGAGCGTGTGCGCGCCCTCATCGGCATCGGCACACCCGTCAGCATCGCAGAGCGCGGCTACGACTTTTCATTCCTCAACGATTGCCGCAAGCCCCTGCTCCTCGTACACGGCGACCGCGACGAGTTCGGCGACATCGGCAAACTCCGAACGCTCGCCGCTCGAATACCTCCGCAAGCACACGCCCGCGTCGAAGTAATCCCGAATGCCGGACACTTCTTCGAGGGGCAACTCGACGAGATGAGCCGCGCGATTCGTGAATGGACAGAGGAACTGTTGAGGGATGAGTAAGGAAAGCAGTTAATTGTCCGTAGTCAGTAGTCAGTGGTCGGTTGCCTGTGGCAATCGCGCGAATTGGTAAAGTCAGGTTGAACGACTGGCCAGGAACGAAGCACAATTGACAACTGACTACGGACAACGGACAAATTAAACTTTCTGCGTCTTCCAACGCCCGCGCCGGAAGAAGATGATCGCGACGATGGTGAGCAGCGATTCGCTGATAGGAATCGCCACAAAGACGCCGCTTGCGCCCAAGTGGAAATGGATGGCGAGGGCGTAGGCGAGCGGGATTTGGAAGAGCCAGTAGCACCCGAGGTTGATCATGGTCGGCGTGAAGGTGTCGCCCGCGCCGTTAAACGCCTGCACCATCACCATGCCGTAGGCGTAGAAGATGTAGCCGTAGCTCAAGAAGCGCAGACTTGAGACGCCGTAAGCGACCACGCCCGCGTCCCCTGTGAAGAGGCCGATGATGCGTTCGGCGAAGACGACGAAGACGAGCGCCACCGCGCCGAGAAAGATCATGTTGCTCAAGCCCGCACGCCACACCGAACGCTCCGCGCGCTCCGGCTTGCCCGCGCCGAGATTTTGCCCGACGAGCGTGGCCGCCGCGTTCGCCATGCCCCACGAGGGCAGGAGCGCGAAGATGATGATGCGCAAAGAGAGCGTATAGCCCGCCAGAGCCTCGCTCCCGAAGATGGCGACGATGCGCGTCAGCCCCAACCAGCTTGCCGTCGCCACGAGAAACTGAAACATCCCGCCCAGAGAAATCCGCAGCAGCTTCAACATCACAGCCGGATCGAGCCGCAGGTGCGCGCGCGCGACTTTGACGCGGCTGCGACCACTTAACAAAATCCAGAGTTGATAGACAACGCCCGTCGCGCGCCCGATGGTCGTGGCGATGGCCGAACCCGTCACGCCGAGTTCGGGGAAGGGGCCGAGGCCGAAGATGAAGCACGGGTCGAGTACGATGTTGACGAGGTTGGCGATCCAGAGCGAGCGCATCGCCACCGCCGCGTCGCCCGCGCCGCGAAAGATCGCGTTGATAAGGAACAGCAGCATGATGCAGACGTTGCCGCCGAGAATGATCGCGGCGTAGTTCGACCCGCTCGCGACGACGCCCGCCTCCGCCCCCATGAGCCTGAGCAGCGCGGGCGCGAACATGATGCCCGCGACGGCGACGGGCAGCGAAGTGAGCAC
>DASQDV010000676.1:0-2576 GCA_035633995.1 Pyrinomonadaceae bacterium
GTCCTGCGCGAGGCGGGCGAGGTTAAAGCATATGGCGCGGGGTTGGTTTCGTCGGCGGGAGAATTAGAAGCGATGCGGAGCACAAAAGTTCGCCCGCTGGACTTGGACGCAGCGGCGCAGCAGGAGTTTGACACGACCAACTACCAGCAAGTTCTCTTTTGTGCGGACTCCTTCGAGAGCATGTATCAGACGCTCCGCGACTACTTGCTCCGTGGCCTTAAACTCAAACCGATTTGCGCAATTTACTTTTTGAGAAAGCGCGCGATGCCCTGCCGGCAGTCTTCGGTCATGCGCGCGATAGCGTTCATGTCTGCGCCGGATTGGAGAGCCGCGTTGAAGGTCATGCCGTCCATGTGATAGAGCAGGCGTTTGGTGAGCGTCACGGCGGAGCGGCTCACGCGCTCGAATCCGGCGATGTACTTCTCCACCTCCGTCTCAAAACTCTCATCATCATAGACGTGATTGACGAGGCCGAACGAAGCCGCCTCTTCCGCGCTGATTTCCGCGCCGCGCGTGATGAGTTCGAAGGCGCGTTTCTCCGAGACGTTGCGGCGCAGGATTGCCATCACCATCGCGGGCACGAAACCGATCTTCACTTCCGGGTAGCCGAAGCGCGCGGAACGCGTGGCGACGACGAGATCGCAGGCCGTCGCCAGCCCGCACCCGCCGGCCAGAGCGCGCCCGCGCACGGCGGCCACCACCGGCACGCGCACGCGCCGCATGAGCGCGAACAACTCCGCGAGCGACTGCGCGTCTGCGAGGTTTTCCGTGATCGAGCTTTCGGAGATTTTCTGGAGCGCCGAGAGGTCTGCGCCGGAACAGAAGTCCGCGCCCGCGCCCGTGATGACGACGACGCGCACGGCGTCGCTCGCGTCCGCCTGCCGCAGCGCGTCTTTCAGTTCGCCGATGAGCGCGTCGTTCAGTGCGTTGCGCTTCTCCGGGCGGTTGAGCGTCAGGAGCGCGACCGCGCCTTCCACCGTGTAGATCAATTGCGTCTGCTCGTTCATATTCATTTAATCCGGGCACCCGGCTGCACAAGCATACTTTCTCTCGCGGCTTTTGTTAAAGCCGCCAGTAAATCGCCCGCCAAGCATCTTGCGCCCGGCGGCTTTCACGATTCGAGGAAATTAAGGAGCGCAGCATTGACTTCCGCAGGCGATTCCTGCTGCACCCAATGGTTGCTGTTGGCGAGCCGGAGTTCGCGGTAAGGCGCGTCAACGTGCTTGCCGACATCGCGCACGGTCTCCGGCACGATGGCGAAATCGCGTTCGCCGTAGATGAAGAGAGTCGGGACGCGTATGCGCGCGTCCTTCGCCTTGTCCGCGTCGGCGGTGCGCGCGAGGTTCGAGAAGACGTTGGCGCGATAATAGTTGATGGCGGCGGTGAGCGCGGTCGTCTTTGTAGTCTGGTCTTTTTGCCTCAGCGCGTTTTTGTAGACGGCGAGGTCTGTGTCGTTAAACGTGCCGGGGCGCGAAGTCTTTTTGAACATCCCGTCGAGGCTGGAGAAATCATTCAGCGCGAGCTGCCATTCGGGTATGAGCGGGAGTTGGAAAAAGAGCATGTACCAACTGCTGAGCGCCTGCCGCGCGGTCAGGTTGGCGCGCCAGACGGGCAGCGGCGGCACGTGCAGCGCCGCGATTTTCCACACGCGTTCGGGATGACGCGCGGCGATTGCCCATGCTATGGCCGCGCCCCAATCGTGCCCGACAACTGCCGCGTCCCGCGCGCCGAAATGCTCTATGAGGCCGAGCACGTCGCCGACCAACTTGTCCATCCGGTAGTCTTCGACGTGCGCGGGCTTGTCGCTCAAATTGTAGCCGCGCAGGTCGGGCGCAACGACGTGGAAGCGTTCGCCGAGCGCGGTCAACTGATGCCGCCACGAGTACCAGCATTCGGGGAAACCGTGCAGCAACAAGACCGGACGCCTGCCGCCGCCGTCGCTGCCGCGCCGCCCGCACTCCGCGTAATGAAGGCGCACCCCGTCCAGTTGCGCATAATCGTGCCGCACGCCCGGAACGATGCTGTCGGATTCGCCACTCATAAGAAAACAGTGACGGGTAACAGGTGACGGGTGACGGGATAAGACACGCTTTTGCGTCTTTACCTGTCACTCGTCACCTGTCACCCGTCACTCCTTTATTTCCAGCGCGTTTGCTTCTTCGTCCGGCACGTCTATGAACATGCGTAGGAGCGCGGTGGAGAAGGTCTTGCCCTGCGCGTCGGTCATCAGCGAGAGCGTGCCGCCGCCGCCGAGCGATTCGTGCAACAGGAAGTTGAGCGCGCCGAGATTCGCCAGTTCGAAACGCTCTACCTCGCCCCGACAGATGCCCTCGAAGTGTTCTTTGACGCGCGCGGCGGTCACTTCACGAACGAGCAGCGGGTAGAAGTCCGCGCGCAGCGCGATGAGGCCGACGTTGGCCGTGTCGCCTTTGTCGCCCGAGCGCGCGTGCGCGAGTTTGACCAGTTTGATTCGCATAGCGGGTGCCAGATTTTCTCTTGCCGGCCTAAGTAAGTTTTGATATGTTCACGCCGCACTCACGTCCCGGGGTCGTTTCAAAGGTTTCCTCGCGCCAAAT
>DASQDV010000677.1:0-2343 GCA_035633995.1 Pyrinomonadaceae bacterium
CAATCGCCGCCGCGCGCACGGCCTTCGCAGGGCTGGCGAGATGAGAGTATGTGCGCGAATCTGTGTGGGCGTTAATTTACGTCGCGTTTGTCGCGGGGTCGGCTCCGGTTAAGGTACTTTCATGTCTCTCCAATTCGGCGGTCTTTCCGCCATCGAACTGGCGCTGCTCGGCAGCGCCGTGTCGCTGTTCTCGACCAGCCTCGGCGCGCTGCCCACGCTCTTTGCCAAGCGCGTCTCCGAGCGCACGCAGGACATGTTGATGGGTTTCAGCGCGGGGGTGATGCTGGCGGCCACCTGCTTCTCGCTGCTCACGCCTTCGCTCCGCTTCGCCGTCGAACGGAGCGGCAACAAGATTTCTTCCGGCCTTCTGGTGGGCGCGTGTGTGCTTCTCGGCGCGGCTTTTCTTCACGCCTGCGACCGCTACATCCCGCACGAGCATTTCATCAAGGGACGCGAAGGCGGCCCGCCCAGCGTCCGGCTTAAGCGCATCTGGCTGTTCGTCTTCGCCATCACTTTGCACAACTTCCCGGAAGGGCTGGCGGTGGGCGCGGGCGTCGGCAGCCTCGATGCGGCTGTTGCGACGCCGATTCTCGTCGGCATCGCGTTGCAGGATATTCCGGAAGGCTTCGTCGTCGCGCTCGCCCTGACCGGCGTGGCGTACACGCGCGGGCAGGGGTTGTAGGTCGCCTTCATCACGGGGGTGGTAGAAGCCGTCGCCGCGCTCATCGGGTTCGCGGCGACGCTACAGGCTCAGAGCGTGCTGCCGTGGGCGCTCGCGCTCTCCGGCGGGGCGATGCTCTATGTCATCAGCAACGAGATAATCCCCGAGAGCCACCGCAAGGAGTTTGCCCGGGAGGCGACGGCGGGGCTGATGGTTGGTTTCGTCCTGATGATGTTTCTGGATACTTCGCTTGGTTGAAAAAGGAGATACTATTTGATGAGCACGCCGATTAACATGCACGCGGCGCGAACCGCGCTCAATCGCGACCCGGAACTCCGCCAATGGGCTGAACAGTGGTTGAAGGACAAAGAGCGTTTAGCCCAACCGGCTATGACGGACGAGGAGTTTGAGAAACACTGGCTCTACGTCCGCCCCGAACGGATGCACGAAGGGGCTATCGAAGCCGTGACTGCTCACGCACAACGCGGCGCGGGGCAATCTTAAGCGGTCACGGCTGACAAGAAACGCGGAAGCAGGAACGCGGGACGATGAAGTAGAAAACAGAAGACAGAATACAGGAGTCAGGAGGAGAGCCGAGAGGCTGTTAATTCTGACTTCTATATTCTGTGTCCTGCCTTTCATTCATCGTTCCGCGTTCCTGCTTCCGCGTATCCCTCCTCGAACTGCCGCAGGTTATTTCAAGTTCACCAACTCGTTGATCCGCGAGCGCACTTCGCCTGCGAGCAGCGTCACGTCCTCTGCGCCGTAGTTGGCCGCGCGGAACGCGTCCTCGATCTGGCGGTCGCTGAGGCGCGCGAGCAATGCCCCGACCCAGCGCGCGTCGTCGGTCGTGATGTCGGCCAGCACGCTCTTGCTCTTGCCGTCGTAGCCGAACAAGACTTTCTGCCCCGCCGTCACGCCTTCCACGAAATTCGTCCGCACGTAGTCTTTCGGCACGTTGCGGTTGTGCTTGATGAAGTTGCCGGTCTTGCCGAAGGTTGCGCCGAGGTCGCTGACGACGTAGCGCAGTTCGTCGCCCTGTGCGCCGCGCACGTGCGCGATGCGATTGTTAGATGTTTTCAAGTCCCAGTTGTTAAAGAGCACCATCAAAATTTTCAGCCCGTTAAATTCGCGCTTGCCGACGAAAGGATTCCGCGCCCATTCCCAGTAGGCGAAACGGTCGATGCTCGCGGGGCGGGCTTCGAAACGCGCGTTCTCAAACGTGCCCTTCCCCTTGATCTCCACGCTCGGCACGAGATAAGTGATGTCCGCGTTGTAGCCGACCGCCCACATCAGGCGGGTAGCGGCGGTTTCGGGCTGCGCCTCTTTGCCGACCTTCACCACCCACTCGCGCCCCACGCCGTCGCGCACGCGATACTTTGTCGAATAGCCTCCGAGCACGACCTCGACAAAGGTGACGCTGCTCAGGTCGGGCTTCGACGCTTCGCCGCCCGGCCCGAGCAGCAGATCGAGCGCGGCGATGTCCGCAGGCTCGCGCCACAGGACGGGCGCACCCGTCGGCGTCGGCTTGCTCTTGTCCGATTTACCGCCCGACGCTTTGACGTGCGAGGCGGCGAGTCCCAAAACGATGAGGACGGCGATTGCCGTAAAATTGCGAATCCTGTTAGACATGTTCTGATCCTTTCCTTTGCCATTAGGCGGCGGGCGTCCTTCCCTGTGCG
>DASQDV010000678.1:0-3759 GCA_035633995.1 Pyrinomonadaceae bacterium
CGCTACGCTCAGAGGAATAATCACAGACCCCGCCGGGGCGGTCGTCGTGGGCGCGTCCGTCAAAGCCACGCACGTCGCGACCAAAACGGCGCGCGATACAGAGACTAACGACGAAGGTGTCTATGTCCTGACCAACCTTCAGCCGGGCGAGTACGAGGTCAGTGTCAACGCTACGGGCTTTGCGTCCAAAGTTTCCCAGTCGGCGGTCGTGCTGCAAGTCGGGCAGAGCGTTACGCTCGATCAGCAATTGGCGGCGCTCGGTGTACAGGAGACGATAGTTCTGGATGGCGGCGACAACACGCCGCTCGTTGACACCAACACTTCTAAAGTTGACCGGGTGATTAACGAACGCGAGATCGGAAATTTGCCCTTGAACGGTCGCAACTTTCTCGAACTCGCCCTGCTCACGCCCGGCAACGCGCCCGCGCCGAATTTTGATCCGACGAAGTCGAACACGGTCGTCGTTTCCTCCGCCGGTCAACTCGGTCGCGGCGGGAGCGTCACCGTTGACGGCGTTGATATAAACGACGACGTGGTCGGCGGTGCAGTGCAAAACATTTCGCAGGACGCGGTGCAGGAGTTCCAGATCGCCACCAACCGCTTCGACGCGCGGCTCGGTCGTTCAGGCTCGTCGGTCATCAACGTCGTGACGAAGGCCGGAACAAACGAAGTGCACGGCTCGGCCTCCGTCTTCTTCCGCGACAATAAGCTGCAAGGGCTTCCGGCAACCTTCGACCGCACGACGGGCGCCGAACTGCCCTTCGACCGCCAGCAGTACTCCTTCACGCTCGGCGCCCCGCTCAAAAAAGACACGGTCTTCATCTTCGGCTCGCTCGAATATCGCAATCAGGACGGGGCTGTGCTCGTCGGCACGCGCGATCTCGCCACGCGCTCGATTCGGCGCGGCTTCGCAGACGCGCCGCTCAACGACCTGCTCAGCACCGAGAGGTTGGACTGGCATGTGAACGACCGCGACTCGCTCACCTTCCGCTATTCGCTCCAGCGCGACGACACGTTGGGGGCGAGCACGCTTGTGCGCTCCATCGGCTCGGCCTCGCAGCGACAGACGAGCCGCAACCGCACGCACTCGCTGCTGGCAAACTACACGCGCGTGCTCTCGCCCGCAGACGTGAACAGCTTCAACTTCAGCTACAGCACTTTCATCAACCGCACCGCGCCCGTCACGAACGGCGCGCAGCTCACCTTCCCGTCCATACAGGACGGCGCATCGTTTCGCGTCCCGCAGCAGACCGAGCAGAAGCGTCTTCAATTCAGCGACAACCTGACGATGATTCGCGGCAATCACACGCTCACCGTCGGCGGCGAGTTTCAGCGCGTGCTCTCCGGTTTCAACCTCGGCGTCTTCCGCGCAGGGCGCATCGAACTCATCGAAGATTTTCCGGACTTCGACCGCAACGGCGACGGGCGCGTGGACGATAACGACCTGCTCTTTGCCGTCACCCTGCGCAGCGCGTTCCCCGAACGCGACCTCTTGATCCCCGACGCGAACACCAACTACTTCGCCGCCTTCATCCAGAACGACTGGCGCGTCTCGTCGCGCCTGACGCTCAATCTCGGCCTGCGCTACGAACTCGACACGGACGTGAAGAACGTCAGCCGCTTCGATGAGATCAACCCGCTCGTGCGCGCGTTCGTCTCAGGCGAGCGCACGGCAGACCGCAACAACTTCGCCCCGCGCGTCGGCTTCAACTGGGCGACCGCCGACGGGCGCACCAGCATTCACGGCGGCTACGGTCTCTACTACGACCGCGTGACGCTCCAGATTCAGTCGCTCGAACGCGGCCTAGACGGGCGTGCTCTCCCCATCGAAGTGCGCGCCGGTAACGTCTTCTTCATCGAGCCGCAATGCCTCTTCAACCCGGCCTGCGGGCAGTTTCCGCCGCCCGCGCCGACCGTCGCCGCGCCCTTCACGGGCTTCGTCCTGCCCGGCGCAGGCGCGGGCGGCATCAACGTCATAGACAACGATCTACAGAATCCTTCGGTGCAGCAGATGAACATCGGCGTGCAGCATGAGTTCGCGCGCGACTACGTTGTCCGCGCGGACTATTTGCACAACTTCGGCACGCACTTCATCATCGGTCGCACCATCGGCCAGGTCTTCAACCCGGGGGTCGGCGGCGCTGACCTGGTGAAAAATCTTGAGTCGAGCGTGAAGACGAAGTACGACGGGCTGCTCCTGAGCGTCGAGAAAAAATTTTCGCGCTCGTTTCAGTTCCGCGCTTCCTACACGCTCTCGAAAGCCTTCAACTACGCGAACGACGATCAGATTCCGTTCTCGAACGGCCCCGTCAATCCCGCGAACCTGCAACTCGAATACGCCCCGACGCCGAATGACCAGCGCCACCGCTTCACCTTCGCCGGAGTGTTCGAAGCGCCGTTCGGCCTGCGCCTCGCGCCGCTGTTGACGCTTGCCTCCGGCGTGCCGATGGACATTCTTCTGCCCGACGGCAGTTCGCGCATTCCATCGCTTCAACGCAACGCCGGGGGGCGACTCTTTCACACGGGCGCTGAGTTGAATGCGTTCATTAATCAGATTAACGCTGCGGGCTGGGTGGGCGGCGTGCCGTTGCCGCTCGTCGGCGACGATGCGCGTTTTAACGACAGCTTCAATTCGCTCGACCTGCGCGTCTCCAAAGTTTTTAAAATCGGAGAGCGCGTCCGCGTCGAACCCATCGCCGAAGTCTTCAACCTCTTCAACGTGACAAACATTCTCGGCGTCTCGAACGTCAACTACTCCGGCTTCTCGAACGTGCTTGTGCGCGACAGCAACGATCCGGCAAGTCCGGGTTTCCTGCGCTCGTCGAGCTTCGGGCAGCCCGTGACGACGGCGGGCGGCGTGTTCGGATCGGGCGGCGCGCGCGCTTTCCAGTTTGCGGCACGGGTGACGTTCTAAAACAATTTATCGGCGCGCGTCTTGCAACATCGAAGCGAACTAAAGCGGCAACTCGGCCTCCCGACTGCGACGGCGCTCGTCGTGGGCGAAGTCATCGCGGTCGGCATCTTCCTGACGCCTGCCGGAATGGCGAAGTCGCTCGGTTCGCCCGCGCTCGTCCTCTCGGTCTGGCTCGTGATGGGCTTGATGGCGCTCTGCGGCGCGCTCTGCTACGGCGAACTGGCGGCGCGTTTCCCCGAAGCCGGAGGCGGCTACGTCTACCTGCGCGAGGCTTACGGTTCGGCGGTCGCCTTCCTGTACGGGTGGATGGCCTTTCTCGTGATGGACCCCGGCATCACCGCCGCGCTCGCCGTCGGCATGGCAGGCTATGCGGCATACGGTCTCGGCCTGTCGCCTGTGGGCATGAAAGTCTTCGCCGTCGCCGCCATCCTGCTCGTCGCCGCGATCAACATTCGCGGAGTCAAACTCGGCGGCTGGCTCGTCCGCTGGCTCACCATCATCAAACTCGGATTACTCCTGTTCATACTGCTCTGGGGCTTCGCGCTGCAACTCGGCGCCTGGCAACACTTCACCCCCTTCATCGCACAGCGTGATGGCTCAACCCCGCTCGTCGGAGCTTTGGCCGGAGGTCTGGTGGCCGCCTTCTTCTCCTTCGGCGGGTGGTGGGACGTAAGCAAACTGGCCGGTGAGGTGCGCGACCCGGCGCGCACGCTCCCGAAAGCTCTCACCTACGGCGTGCTTATCGTGACGCTTACCTACATTCTGACCAGCGCCGTCTTCATCTATCTCGTCCCGCTCGAACGCGTCGCATCGGGCGAGACTTTCGCGGCGCAGGCCGGGGAAGC
>DASQDV010000679.1:0-4511 GCA_035633995.1 Pyrinomonadaceae bacterium
TCGGCCGCGCCTACTGGCTCACGGGCGACGAAAGCTATGCCGAAACTTTCGTCGCGCACCTCTCGAACTGGATGGACGAGAACCCGCCGAAGCTCGGCATCAACTGGGCGAGCAGTCTCGAAGTGAGCTTGCGCGCGATCAGTTGGCTCTGGGCGTTCGAGTTCTTCAAACATTCGCCCGCCGTCTCGCCTGCGGTCTTCACGCGCGCGCTCAAGTTCCTCTATCTCCACGCGCGCCACCTTGAAACCTATCTCTCGACTTACTTCAGCCCGAACACGCATCTCACGGGCGAAGCGCTCGGCCTCTACTATCTCGGCACGCTGCTGCCCGAACTGCGCCGCGCCGCGCGCTGGCGCGCACTCGGGCGCGAGATTCTGCTCGCGCAACTCGCCGAGCACGTCCTCGCCGACGGCGTTTACTTCGAGCGTTCGACTTACTATCAACGCTACACGACCGAGTTTTACACGCATTTCCTCTTGCTCTCACGCGCGAACGGCGAGCCCGCCGAAACGGCGCTCGAAGAGAAGTTGAACGCGCTCTACGAACACCTGATGTGGATCACGCGACCCGACGGCACGACGCCCTACTTCGGCGACGACGACGGCGGTAGATTGATGACGTTCGACGCGCGCCCGGCCAACGACTTCCGCGCGACGCTCGCCAACGGCGCGTCTGTTTTCAAACGCGCCGACTACAAGTTTGTCGCGGGCGCGGCGACGGAAGAGTTGTTGTGGCTGTTCGGCGCGGAAGGCTTGCGCGAGTTCGACGGGTTGGAAGCCGCACCGCCCGTCGCGGAGTCGCGCGCCTTTGCCTCCGGCGGCTTCTATGTCATGCGTGATGGCTGGACGCCCGACAGCAACTATCTCATGCTCGACTGCGGCGCACACGGCACGGCCAACTGCGGCCACGCGCACGCCGACGCGCTTTCGCTCGACCTCGCCGCACACGGTCGCACGCTCATCACAGACCCCGGCACGTACACTTATACCGGCTCGCACGAGTGGCGCGACTATTTCCGCAGCACGCGCGCGCACAACACGCTCGCCATAGATAATGAGTCGTCGTCCGTGCCCGCCGCCGCGTTCTCGTGGCAACACGTCGCCGGAACAAGCGCGCACGATTGGCTCGAACACGCGCGCTTCACCGCGTTCAACGGTTCGACGGACGGCTACATGCGTCTCCCGTCGCCCGCCGAACACCGTCGCAGCGTCCTCTTCCTCAAAGGCGATTACTGGATCATACGCGATCAGGTCGAGACGGCGGGCACGCACGATTACGAACTCAACTTCCACTTCGCGCCCGACGCCGCACCCGAAGTTGACAGGGACGACGAGACTGGCGTGCGCGAACGCGCGGGCGACGCGGCGGGGTTGGAACTCTTCACCTTCGGCGCGCGCGGGAAGTGGCGCAAAACGGAGGGCTGGGTTTCGACCTGCTACGGGGCGCGCACGCCCGCACCCGTCGCCTCTTATGAAGCGCGTGGTGAGGGTGAGCAGGAGTTTTTCAGTTTTCTCATCCCGCGCCGCGCGGAGCAGGGCAGCGCAAGCGTGCGCGAGATCGAGACGAAAGAGGGGCGCGCTTTTGAAGTCGCGGATGGAGAGATGCGCGACCTGTTGCTCGTCGGCGCGCGCGAGTCGGATGAGTTGCGCGGCATCCGTTCGGACTTCGCGGGGACGTGGGTGCGTTTCCCGGCGCACGAGGGCGCGCAGGCGACGGAGTTTGTGTTAATTGGCGGCAGCCGCTTCGAAATCGAAGGGCAATTGCGAGTCTCAGTCTCGTCCGGGTGCAACTACATCGTCGGGCGGCGCGCGGAGCACGGTTGGGAAGTGGAGGCGGACGCGGGCGAAGCGGAAGTGGTGTTTGAGGAGACGGCGAATCTGGCGCTCGGAAATTGAACTGCTATGTGCGGAATTAACGGAATCGCATTTTCGATGAGATCGGGTCGCGCCATAGAGCGCGGCGTGTTGGAGCGCATGCGCGACATCGTCCGGCATCGCGGGCCGGACGACGTTGGCGTGCACATTGATCGCAACGTCGGGCTTGGTCATCGCCGCCTGAGCATCGTCGATGTCGGCGGCGGCCACCAGCCGATGACGAACGAGGACAGGACGCTCCACATCATCTTCAACGGCGAGATTTACAACCACTCGGACTATCGCGCCGGACTCGAAGCGCGCGGCCACACCTATCGCACGCACTGCGACACGGAGACGATCCTGCACCTCTACGAAGAGGACGGCGCGCGCGCGGTAGAGAAGTTGCGCGGCATGTTCGCCTTCGCCATCTGGGACGAGCGACGCCGCGAACTCTTCATCGCGCGCGACCGGCTCGGCGTCAAACCTCTTTACTACGTGCACACTTCGGACGGCTCGCTCTATTTCGCTTCCGAGATCAAGTCGCTCTTAGAAGCGCGCGCCGTCGCGCCCGAGATCAATTTCGCGGTGTTGCCCGACCAACTGGCGAACCATGCCACGTCGGGCGAGGAGACGTTATTTCAGGGCGTGCGGCGTCTGTTGCCGGGTCACACTTTGCTCTGGCGCGAGACGGGCGAGGTGGAGATCAGAAAATACTGGGACGTGCGCTTTACGGCGGCAGCGGATGAAGGCGACGTTAACGCGAACGGGGCAGCGCGGCGCGACGAGGATTACATCGCGGAGTGGTCGGAACTGTTTCGCACGTCCGTGCGCCTGCGCCTGATGGCGGATGTGCCTCTGGGGATGTTTTTGTCGGGCGGGATTGATTCGTCGGCCATCGCGGCGGTGATGAGCGGGATGGTAGACGAGCCGGTCAAGACGTTCTCGGTCGCCTTTGCCGAGCGCGAGGCGAACGAACTTGAGTACGCGCGGCTCGTGGCGCGCGCCTACCGGACGGATCATCACGAGGTTGTGGTCAGCCCCGAAGAGTTTTTCGACGCGCTGCCGCGACTCGTGTGGCACGAAGACGAACCGCTCGCGCATCCTTCGAGCGTGGCCTTGTATTTCGTCTCGCACCTGGCGGCGCAGCACGTCAAGGTGGTGCTGACGGGCGAGGGCAGCGACGAGATGCTGGCGGGCTACGAGCGTTACCGGAAGACGATCTTGAATCTGCGGCTCGGCGCAGGTTACGGACGCGTGACGACCGAAGGGCTGCGCCGCGCTTTGAAGCGAGGGGTGGAGCGTCTGCCCGCGTCGAGCGGCGTGCGGCAAAAGTTGACGCGCAGTTTCCTCTCGGTCGCGCCGGACATCGAGAGCATCTATTTCGACAACTTCGCGGTCTTCCCGCGCGCCATGCAGCACGAACTTTTAACCGGCGAGGCGCAGGAACGCGCCGGAAGAATTGATCCTTACCGCGACGTGCGGCGGCATCTGTCGGAGACGGACGCGCAGACGCTTCTGAACCGCCTGCTCTACGCCGACACGAAGACTTACCTGCACGAGCTTTTGATGAAGCAGGATCAGATGAGCATGGCCGCGTCGGTCGAGAGCCGCGTGCCCTTTCTGGATCACAAGCTGGTGGAGTACACGGCGCGCCTGCCGGAGCGCATGAAGCTGCGCGGGTGGACGACGAAATACATCCTGCGGCGGAGCATGGAGGGCGTTTTGCCCGAGGCGATCTTGAAGCGCCCGAAGATGGGTTTTCCGGTGCCGGTGGGCGCGTGGTTTCGCGGGCGCTTTCGCGGCGTGCTGGACGAATACGTGCTCGGCGAGCGCGCGACGGCGCGCGGCCTGTTCAATCAAGGTTTCGTGCGTCGCCTCGTCGCGCAGCACGAAGCGGGCGCGAATCACTCGGAGCGTTTGTGGGCGCTCGTCAACTTCGAAATGTGGCAGCGGCAGTTCATAGACGGCGAGGCGCACGACGCGCCAAGCCCGTTGGAAAGGGAAGCGGTCGCCGTCACAAGCTGAAAGGTGTTTCAAGTTTCAGGTTACAGGTTTCAAGTTAAAGAACCTGAGAACCTCAGACCTGAAACCTGAAACCTGTAACCTGAAACCTAAAGAAGTGGAAATACTCTGGCTCAAAACAGGCTTGCTGCACCCCGTCGATACCGGCGGGAAGATTCGCACGTATCACATGCTCAAAGAGTTGAAGCGCGAGCACCGTATCACATATCTCACGCTCGACGACGGCTCGGCGGGCGCGGATGCGCGCGAGCGCGCGACGGAATACTGCGACGAGCTGGTCGCAGTGCCGCACCGGACGCGCGAGAAGTTTTCCGCCGGGTTTTACGTCGAGTTGGGTGAAAACCTTTTTTCGTCGCTGCCATATTTTATGAAGAAATATGAATCGGCGGGGATGCGGCGCGAGATCGAGGAGCGTACGCGCGCGCGGCAGTTCGACGTGATCGTCTGCGATTTCCTGATGCCCGCCATCAACGTGCCGGAGCGCGTGCCGGCGGCGACCGTGCTGTTCCAGCACAACGTCGAGGCGATGATCTGGCGGCGACATTATGAAGTGCAGACGAACCCTTTGAAGAAACTTTATCTCTACGGGCAATGGCGCAAATCTCGCGCCTTCGAGCGCAAAGTGTGCAGGCG
>DASQDV010000680.1:0-6363 GCA_035633995.1 Pyrinomonadaceae bacterium
GCGCGCTCATGGCCTCGATGCAGCTCGGTTGGAGCACTCTGAGCACGTAAGACCTCGGCCTCGCGATGTACGACGCGAGCGGCACGAAGCAGGCCGACAAAAACGACATTAATTTGCCCGGACTGGCAGGCAAGCGCGAGCGCGCCGTCATTGCCGCGCCTCCTTCGGGCACGTGGCGCGTGACGGTGAAGAACACGCTCGGCGGCCTCGCGCCCACGTCGCAGCGTTTCGCAGGTGTGCTCGACGTCGCACGCGCCGAGTATGCACCGCTCAAAGACGTTGACGGCCTGAGCGCCGCGCAGCGCGCAGCGATTTATCAGAACATACGCTCGGTCGTGATGTCGCCGACGGGCAACAAGTTTCGCCCCGCGCAGGGCGTGACGCGCGGCGAACTGGCCGAGTCGCTCGTGCTCGGCGCGCGCGTGCCGCAGTACATGCCCGCCTCCGCGAGTTACCGCGACGTGCGAAATCCTTTGACGCAACTCTTCGTCGAAAGCGTGCAGAACGCGCCACAGGGCGCGATCTTCACGGACGTTGAACGCGGCGGCGCGTTCTCGCCGAACGAGGCGGTGGGTCGCCTGACGGCAGCCGTCGCGCTCGTGCGCGCCGCCGGTCTGCAATCGGAAGCCGAAGCCGCGCAAACCATGCCGCTCACAACCATACTCGACGCCGGAATGATCCCCTCCGCGCTTCGCGGCTACGTGCGCGTCGCCATCTCGCGCGGATTTCTCTCCGCCAGCAATGCCTACTTCCGCCCGCAAGCCCCGCTCACGCGCCTCGAACTCGCGCAGGCGATGGTCGCGATGCAGAAACTCCAAGCACAGTAAGACGGGGTAAACGGTAAAGGTTGAAGACAAAAGCGGGGCGCAGCATTTAATCGCTGCGCCCCGCTTTGTGGTTTTTACCTTCCCCCAGCCCTTCCTTTTTCCTCTTCATTCTTTATCTTACGTATAACTCTCCTGCATTCCCGGTTCCGCAGAAGGATGTTTACTGCGGAGTGGTCTTCCTCAGCCGTCTTTCAGGTCTTCTTTTTACCGGTTTTAGAGTCCGCTCGAAGAGCGTCGGCTGACCCTCCACAACTGCGCACGTATCCTCGACCGGCTCATACCCATCCATGCTGAGTTTTATTCGATAAGTACCCGCCGAAGGCCACGCAACGGCCTCCGTCTTATCCGAGAGTTGGTTGCCGTCCAACTCGACGACAGCCCCGCCCGGCTTGGACTTGATAATCAGTTTTCCGAATCCGCTCACGTAGTTGACGAGTGCTTCTGAGGATAGAGCCGCAGTCGGCTCTAAAACTTTACCGCGCAGTTGCGTCCAACCGCTTAGCAAGGCGCTGTCGGCCTCGCTGTAGTTGAACCCCCTCTGCAAGTAAATGTGCCGGACGCTGAACCGTGAAGCCCGCACGGCCTCCGCATCCTGAGCAAGGATATCGTCGGTAACGTCAGGGCGCATGTCCCGAATTTCTTGCTCCACCAGTTCTTGAGGCGTTGGCACATACATAGCGCGGCGTGCCCTGGAGCGCGACACCCTGCGCCGCACAGGGCGAGGCTTAGGTTGCGGCTTTAGGTCAGGCGTTCCCGTCTGGCTTGGAGGTTGCTCGCCGGGGGGTGTCTTCGTGGCGGGCGCAGCCAGACCGTAAGCATTCCCGGTGAGGGGTGTCGCAAAGAGAAAAAACAGGATTAGGATTCTCATGTGCTGTTACCTCTGTTTAAGGATGTGGGCGCTGAAGAAGGTGAAAGCGGCGAGCAAGACGCCTGACACAAGGTACTGGAACTGGTAAACGAGAAGGAAGTTCACGTTGTTGTCCGAAATGTCGGGCATGGAGGGGCGCGATGCGTCGTGCAACTTCCCGGCGAGAAAGTACAAGTACGAGATTTCGTTGAGGTACGAGAAATGCGACACGAACGACAGCAGGAGCAATAGACCGGCGCACCCGAACATGATGAGTTCGGGTGCCTTACCCAGCACGAAGCCCGCCTCGTTATCCTTCGCGATCAGCAACCCGGCCAGCGCGGCGATCACCAACAACGCGATCTGAAATAGATTAGTCGAGAGGCTTAACTTGGCCTGTATGCCGCCCTCCGTTAAATCGTTGTAAGGCTTATCGGGGATAGTGATTTTTTGCTCGCTGAAATTCCGGCTGACGATTCCATACTGCCTGACGGACAGCCCGGGCGTCGTCAAGTAACGCTTGACCGTCGGAGGGACAAGCAGAATGAAAACGAGCAGCGCGGCTATCGCCAGGAACCAGCGTGCGACAGGCATGTGTAGCCTCTTTCGTTACGACGGCGTGGTTAAGAGGAATAATTGATCGCTCCGCCGTCGTTCCCAGCCAAAGAGTCAAAAAATTGAATGCGGGTGATTAGGCGATAGTTGTTACGAAGACCGTGAACCGGAAAGACTGTTGACGACGAGCGAGTGTGGGCGGAGGTGCAAGTTTATCCGCCCGGAAAGTTGAGCAAGTGAGAATAACAACCGGCGAAAACACCCGTGAGAAACACGCGCAGCCTAGACCGATTATTTGCCCCTGTCAAGATTATTTCAGAACTAAAGGGAAAGGGGGAAGGCGAAGATTATTCGCCTTCCCCCTTCTCTTTCCTATACTCATATTCACTGCTTGACGAACAACTCCTCGGCGTTCCAGAGCGAGAAGGGCGGGAGCGGGCTGGGGCGATAGTTGCCGACGCGCGCGTTGGCGGCGACGGCGATGTGGCGCGTGACGATGGGAATGAGCGGCAGTTGCTCGGCCATCAGGAGTTGCACGTCGCGGAAGATGGCGCGGCGTCGTTCGTGGTCAACTTCGTGCGCCTGCCGCATGGTCAGATCGTCGAGGCGCGCTTCCCAGTCGGTGGCGGGCTTCGGCTGTTTCGGATGCCAGAAGTGCTGCGGGCTGGCGCTGCGCAGCATGTCCGTGTAAGAGGAAGGGTCGGGTTCGGTGGCCGACGTGCCGTAGAGCACGGCCTCGTAGTCGTAAGACCCGTTGATGCGCGCGGACAACTGCGCGTTCTCGATGGGCGCGACCTGCACGTTCATCCCCAGCTTCTTCAAATCTTCCTGTATGACAATCGCGCTCTTGACGCGCACCTCGTTGCCGGCGGGCGCGATCAAGGTGAACTCGACGCGGTTGCCTTTCGCGTCGAGGAGTTCCGGCGCGGCCTCCGTGCCGCGAAACGTGAAGCCCGCTTCGCGCAACAGCGCGCGCGCACGCTCAAGGTCGTAGGCGGTGCGCGGAACGTCCGACGCGACCCACGTGCGGTTGCCGCTGGAGACGAAGTTGTAGAGCGGCGTGGCGAGTCCCTGCCAGGTGTTGGTGGCGATTGAGTCGCGGTCGATGGCGTGCGAGACGGCGCGGCGGAAGCGCGCGTCCGCAAACCACGCGAGCTTCGTGGGGTCAACGATTGGTTTGCCGTCGTCGCGCTTGCCGGGGTTGAGGTTGAACCAGAGGTTGTCGGCGTAGAGGCCGGGGCCTACGTCGTGCGCGCGCGCCGCGCCCTGCCCCGCGCGCAACGAAGCGTAGTCGGTCGGGCGCACGCGATCAATGATGTCGAGCGTGCCCTGACCGAGCCGCGCGAGCGAGTTGTTTTCGTCCGTCACGACTTCGAGGACGAGGCGGTCGAGGTAGGGGAGTTGGGTGTTTTTGGCGTCGCGCTTCCAGTAGTGGGGGTTGCGCTTCAAAGTGACGCGCTCGCCCGGCACGCTCGATTCGATGGCGAACGCCCCGGCCGTGACGATCCCCGCCGGGTCGCTCGTCACGCCGTAAGCCTTGTTGAAAGTCTCCTTGCCGAGTTCGGGTTCGAGCACGTGGCGCGGCAGCACGTTCAGGTTCGACATGTAATTTTCCGGCACGGCGATCTGTTCGGGGAAGCCGAGACGCAGGTGTCGCGCGTCCGCAACCGTCACCGTGATGGGCTTGTCGCCGATGAGCATGGCGTCGCGGTAGATGGGCGAGGCGACGCGTTCGTCGTAGAGCGCGCGCAGGGTGAAGGCCACGTCTTCGGAGGTGAGCGCGTGGCCGTCGGAAAATTTCAGCCCGTCGCGCAGAACCACTTCGACGCTCAACGCGTCGTCCGAGAGCTTCCAGCTTTCGGCGAGCGCGGGCGCGTAGGTTTGCGTGTCGTGGTCGAGTTCGACGAGGCGCGCGCCCGTCAAAAAGAAGGCGACGAAGTTCGAAGGCTCGTCAGCCGAGAGCATGTAGTTGAAGGTCTTCGGCGGCGACGTGATGCGATAAGTGAGCGAGCCGCCGCGCGTGCCCGCCACGTCTTCCTTGAGCGCAGCAGGCGCAAGGTTAGAGTTGGAAGTGTTCGACGCGGGCGGCGTCTGGCACGCCGAGGCGAAGAGGAACGCGGCGGCAGCGACAAAGGCGAGCAGCAGCGGGGTGATTAGAGGGCGTCCGGACGGCATAAGTTTCATTTCAAAATACCGGGAGTCTGAAGATGTAAGAGCGTGAGGGTGTTTGTGCGCGAACGGGCGCACAGGTGAGGCAGTTCGATTCAATCATGTCTAAGAGCGGATGTCCAGACTTATGTGCGCGCTCTCTTGTCGCGCGCGGCGAATAGATGTTAAATCAACGCGCGTCGAAAGGCGCGAAACTACAACTCTCGCCGGTTCGTCCGAACTTTGAAGCGTGCTGAAACTGATTTTCTCCAGAGTGCTGCAAGGCGTCGTCGTGCTCGTCGTCGTCTCAGCTTTGACCTTCGCGCTGCTGGCCGCCGCCGGGGGCGATGCGCTCGGCGAACTCGGCACCGCCGAACGCGCGACTTCCGAGGCGACGATGCGACAGATGCGCCGCGTCTACGGGCTGGACGAACCGCTCGCCGTGCGTTACGCGCGCTGGCTCTGGGGTCTCGCGCGCGGGCAGATGGGAGAGTCGTTTTACTACCACGCGCCGGTGGCGACGATCATCTGGCCGCGTCTGTTACGGACGCTCGCGCTCGCAGGCGTGGCGCTCGCCTTTGCCCTCGCCGTCTCGCTCACGCTCGGCGCGCTCGCCGCACGCCGCAAGGGCAGCGCGTGGGATCGCTTGAGCGAACTCGTCATCCTGCTCACGGCCTCGACGCCGCGCATCGTGCTCGCGCTCGCCGCGCTCGCACTCATCGCGCACACCTCTTGGTTCAACGTCGGCGGCGCGGAGTTCGCCGCAGGCGACGCGCTGGCCGACCTGCGCCCGCTTCGCATACTGCCGCCCGCCATCGTGCTCGCCATCCCGCTCGTGGCCTTGTTTCTGGCGCAGACGCGCGAGGGCTTGAGTGATGCGCTCGGGCAGGACTTCGTGCGTGTGGCGCGCGCGAAGGGCTTGCCGGAACGCGTCGTCATCATGCGCCACGCGCTGCGCGAGGCGCTCAACCCGCTGATCACGCTTTTCGGTTATTCGTTCGGCAGCGTCGTGAGAGGTTCGGTCATCGTCGAGTCGGTGCTCGGCTGGTCTGGACTCGGCCTGCTCTCCGTGACCGCCGTGCGGCAGCGCGACGTGCCGCTCCTGATGGGCGTCGTGATGATCACGGCGACGGCGGTGCTCGTCGGCAACCTCTTCGCGGACATCCTCCTGCGTCTGAACGATCCGCGCCTGCGCGGTGCTTCGTCCGCGCGCACGCGCAGCCGCAGCGGCAATCGCCCCCTGAACCTGCCCGCCTCCGGCGCGTGAACCTTTAACGCATGAACAAGACACAGCCGCCCCCGCACGTCTCCGACACGCACGACGACCTCCAGCCGCCGCCTGTGGATGCATGGGAGCGCGCGCACGCCGCCCCGACCCTGTGGCGCGCACGCGCGCGTCGTCGCCTCGCGCGCCGCTGGAAGTTGATCGCGGGACTGAGCATCGTCCTGACGTTTTATGTCGTCGCCGTGTGCGCAAACTTCATCGCGCCTTACGACGCGAGCGAGCAGTTGCGCCAGCAGCCCCTCGCGCCGCCCACACCCATCCGCTTCCGCGACGCCGAAGGCCGCTGGCACGCGCGCCCCTTCATCTACCGCCTGCGCCTCGCAGACCCGCTCGCGCGCACTTACGTCGAAGACACTTCATCCGCGCGCTACCCGCTCGCGCTTTTTACGCGCGGCGCGACCTACAAACTCTTCGGCCTGTTCACGACCGACAGGCACCTGTTCGGAGTCGCGCCTGAGGCGCGTGAGAACAACGCACAGAGCGTTGTCGTCGGCGCGAACGCTCCGGCGCAGCGCGTCTACCTGCTCGGCACGGACGATTTCGGTCGCGACCGCCTCTCGCGCCTGTTGATGGCGTCGCGTTTCTCGCTCGCGGTCGGGCCGCTCGGGACGCTGCTGGCGGGCGTGGTCGGCGTCATACTCGGTTGCGTGTCGGGCTACGCGGGGCGCAGGACTGACGCGCTGCTGATGCGCGCGGCGGAC
>DASQDV010000681.1:0-3008 GCA_035633995.1 Pyrinomonadaceae bacterium
ACTTGATTGACGCGAAGCACGTCTCGAAGTTTGAACTTGGTGAGCGAGAGCCTAACTTGGTAGTGCTATTGCGCTACGCAAGGTTGGCCGGAATTTCGATAGATGTGCTGGCAGACGATGATCTAAACCTACCTAAGAAACTTCCAGCCAAGCCGAAGCACTCCTAAGACTTTGGGGGAACCTCCATAACTGTTGACACCCCGCCCCAGCCGGAATATCTTAAGGATGCTCCGTCCACCCCACATCCAAGACACAGACAGAGCATAACCAGTAACCTCATAACCTCAAATTAAAGGAGACGAGTCGGATGAAGAGACGACTATCCGTATTGGCTTTTCTGGTGGGATGTCTGGTCACACTAGGAGGCACACCCGCTGCCCATCAAGCCGCTCCCGCGTCATCTACGTATTGTGAACGTGAATTCTACGATGGGCGTTGCGTTGTACGCTGCTGTAGCGGTATATCCTGCTACGAATACCCCTGTTAAATTAGGAAGCTCCGGCGAAACAGGGGGCACGAATAGAAAAGATTCGGCGACGGGAGGGGCAGTGCTTAGCTCTGCCTTTCTACTTTTTGGGCAACCTTAAGCAGTTATTGGGCAAGAGGGGCTTTTTAGGCAAAGCTGTCAAATCGTTTATCCGGTATACATGTGAAGCGTCGTTCGCACCTGCGTTGGATTCTCTGAAAAGCCAGTAAAAGCCACACTTTTATGCGAATAAGCCGAAGGCGGGTGCTTTGGGAGGGGGAGAGGTGCGAACGCGGCTTCGCGTTTGGGGCGGGGCGGGGGTTCGGGCGGCGGGGCGCTTGTGGGGCGGAAAGGGGCGCTTTTGCCGGGGTTTTGCGTGGTGGGTGGTTTTTACGGCGGTTGGCACGGCGGTTGTAATAGAGGTGTGTAGATGATTGACAGGGACTTCGGGAAAGGCTGAAAGAAGTGGAAATCAGTCGCCGAAGTCAGGCCGGAGCAAAGAAGGATTTTGCCGGTCGCGCCTGTCAGAGCATCGCCGCATTCTATAAAACGCTTTTGAAAATTTAACTTCGTGCTTCGATTGCTTCGACGCCTGCGGGCGTCAGAGGCCGCCGGTAAAAGGAGAATCCACCATGTTGCGTCGTCTGACCTCTTGCCTGACCGTCCTTAGTCTCCTGTTCGTCTCTGTTGCCCCCCTCTCATCCAGCGCGTTTGCGTCCGACGCGAAACGTCACGGCCAGCCGAAGTCTCAGCGCAAGCTCGCGCCGGAATTCGACAAGGCCGCTAATTCGACCGGGAGCGTGCGCGTCATCGTCCAGACCAAAGGCCGCCCCGCCGCCGCGCACGACGAAGCGATTGCCGCCAGGCGCGGCTCGAAGCGCGCGACGCTCGACGCGCTCAACGTGCTCGTCGCAGACGTTCCGGCCAACGAAGTGGCCGCGCTCGCCGCGCGTGAAGACGTGGCTTACGTCTCGCCCGACCGCGCCGTCCGCGCACAGTTGAACGTGACGCGCGAAGCGACGGGCGCGGCTCTCGCGCAGAATGGCAGCGCGGGGACGACCGAAACTCCCGGCGTCACCGGCAAGGGCGTGACCATCGCCGTCATTGACAGCGGCATCAGCGCGGGACACCCGGACTTCATGAAGCAGAATAACAAATCGCGCGTGCTGGCGGCGGTGAACTTCACCGAAAGCGGCGCGGGCGCAAACGCCGACGGCATCCTGATGGGCGACGGCATTCTGATGGGCGACGGCGACCGCAACGGGCACGGCACGGGCGTGGCCGGTGTTGCCGCCGGTAGCGGCGCGGCCTCCGGCGGCTACGCGGGCAACTACGCGGGCATCGCCCCGGAAGCCAACCTCGTCGATCTCAAAGTGCTCGACGCGAACGGCGCGGGCACGACGAGCGCCACGCTGAGCGCCATCAACTGGGCGATCACGAACCAGAAGCGTTTCAACATCCGCATCATCAACCTGAGCCTCGGCACGCCTGTGCGCGAGTCGTTCCGCACCGACCCGCTTTCGCAGGCCGTCGGTCGCGCCGTCAACTCAGGCATCGTCGTCGTGTGCAGCGCCGGTAACAACGGTCGCACGGACGAAGTGGACGGCCACGACGCGAACGGCGACCCCATCTATCGCAAGTTCTTCGGCGCGATCAACAGCCCCGGCAACAGCCCCTACGCCATCACCGTCGGCGCGACCGACACGCACGCGACCGCGCGCCGCTCGGACGACACCGTCGCGCAGTTCTCCTCGAAAGGCCCAACGCAGTTTGACCACCTCTCGAAGCCCGACCTCGTCGCCCCCGGTCGCCGCCTCGTCGCCCCTCTGTCGCAGAACAACCCCGTGACCGCCTCAGAGCACTCCGACCGCGTCGTTCAGCCGACGGGCGCCGGTGCCGTGCAAAACGCTTACTTCCAATATTCGGGCACGTCCTTCTCCGCCCCGGTCGTCTCCGGCGTGCTCGCCCTGATGTTCGATGCGAACAAATCTCTGACGCCCGTGCTCGCCAAAGCCACGCTCCTGCGCACCGCAAACGCGCTGCCCCTCTCGCTCTTCAACAGCAAGACGGAGAGCCTGCTGTCGCAGGGCGCGGGACAGGTCAACGCCGCCGCCGCCGTCCAGATGGCGCGCGCCATCGTCCCCAACGCCGACAAGCTGAAAGCGGGCGACCAGATTTTCCGCAGCGGCGTCAGCCTCCAGTCGCTCGACAGCACGTTCCGGATCGGCGGCGAGACCGTCGCGCAGGAAGCGCGCGTGCTCTATTCGAACGGCGTCGTCTTCGCCAACCGGCCGGTGCTGACCAACGGCATCCTGCTCTCAGACGGCATCCTGCTCAGCGACGGCATCATGATGTCCGACGGCATCGTCATTGCCAGCGGCATCATGGTAAGCGATGGCATCCTGCTCTCCGACGGCATCATGCTGAGTGATGGCATTCTGATGGGCGACGCTATTCTGCTCGGCGACGGGATCATCTTGACCGACGGCATCATGATGTCGGACGGTATCGTCGTCGCCAGCGGCATCCTGCTGAGCGACGG
>DASQDV010000682.1:0-1532 GCA_035633995.1 Pyrinomonadaceae bacterium
ACCGCCGCCCCCGTTCCAATTCGCCGCACCGCAACACACGACTTCGCTGGATCGCACTGTGCGTTGTCGCCGCGCTCCTCCTGTCTTCGTGTGAACGCGCGCCCCACACGGAAAGGCAAGCTGCGCGGCGGGATGAAGCCACAACGGCGAGCACAGATAGTGCGCCCATCGTCGCCAACGAAGAGAGGGCGACGGTATCACACCCCGCTTCTTCTGTCGCAAGAACAGAATCGGTCGGCACGACGCGCAGACGCGCAGACGCAGACGAGCAAGGGCAGTTCAACACCGAAGCCTACAGCCACATTGACGAGAACCCTTTTTTCGAGGTCGCACGTGCGCCGCTCTCCACCTTCTCGATTGACGTGGACACGGCCTCCTACAGCAACACGCGCCGTTACTTGCGCGACGGCCAACTCCCGCCCAAAGACGCCGTGCGCATCGAAGAGTTGATCAACTATTTCTCCTACGACTATCCGCAACCGGCCAGTGATGCGCCCTTCTCGATCAACGCCGAAGTCTCCGCCTGCCCCTGGAACACAAAGCACCGCCTTGTTCACATCGGCTTGCAGGGGCGTCGCCTGCACAAGGAAGATTTGCCGCCCGCGAACCTCGTCTTCCTGCTCGACGTGTCGGGTTCGATGAACTCGCCCGACAAGCTCCCGCTCGTCAAGTCGTCGCTGCGCATGCTGGCCGAACAACTCTCTGCGCGCGACCGCATCAGCATCGTCGTCTATGCGGGTTCGAGCGGGCTTGTCCTGCCCTCCACTCAGGGCGACCGTCGCGGCGAAATCATCGCCGCGCTCGACGCGCTCGAAGCCGGAGGTTCAACCAACGGCGGCGAAGGCATCCAACTCGCATACCGTGTCGCCACAGAGAATTTCATACGCGGCGGCATCAACCGCGTCATCCTCGCCACCGACGGCGACTTCAACGTCGGCGTCACGAGCGAAGGCGAACTGACGCGCCTCATCGAAGAGAAACGCCGGAGCGGCGTCTTTCTCTCCGTGCTCGGCTTCGGCACGGGCAACGTGAAAGACGCGACGATGGAGAAACTCGCCGACAAAGGCAACGGCAACTACGCCTACATTGACGAGTTGCAGGAGGCGCGCAAAGTGCTCGGCGATCAACTCGGCGCGACCATCGCCACCATCGCCAAGGACGTGAAAATTCAGGTTGAATTCAACCCCCGGCAGGCCGCTGCCTATCGCCTCATCGGCTACGAGAACCGCCTCCTGCGCGATCAGGACTTCAACGACGACACGAAGGACGCGGGCGAGATCGGCGCGGGGCAGACCGTCACCGCGCTCTACGAAGTCGTCCCCTTCGGGCAGAAGTTTGACGACTCCGGCGTTGACGCTTTGAAATATCAGAAGCCTGCGCAGGCTTCCGCAAGCGCGAGCAGCCGCGAGTTGTTGACGATCAAGGTGCGCTACAAAGACCCGGACGCCGACGCGAGCAAACTCCTGAGCGTGTGGGTCGCGGACGCGGGCGGCACGCTTGAGAGCGCATCGAACAACTTCAAATTCTCCTCG
>DASQDV010000683.1:0-3830 GCA_035633995.1 Pyrinomonadaceae bacterium
CGCCTTCGACGTTGAGGGGAATCTCATCAGCGCCGAAGAGTTCGAACGCCGCCGCGCCGAGTGGCTGCCCTCGATGGCAGACCGCGAGTTCGTCCGCAGCCTGATGCACCCCGTTACCGAACCCGGCAAGATCGCCAACTGGATCGCGCCTCCGGCGGCTGGCATCAAGGGCAAGCCGTTCGAGTTCGAGTACGTGCGACTCTAAATGCAGAATTCAGAAAACAGAATACAGGAGTCAGAGTGCAGGAACGATAAGGTAGTTCTGCTGACTTCTGTATTCTGAATTCTGTCTCCAAAGTTTTTATGGCCGCTAACCTTTCGACAGACTTCTCGCGCTACGATCAGAAACTGGAGTTCATCCTGCGCACCAGCGCGCGCATCTTCGCCGAGAAGGGGTATCATTCCACCTCGATGCGCGACATCTCGCGCGAGACGGAAGTGAGCCTCGCGGGGCTGTATTACTACTGCAAGTCGAAAGAAGAACTGCTCTTTCTCATTCAGGACAACTGCTTCGGGCGCGTCCACGAACGCTTGCTCGAACGCCTGCGCGAGACGACCGACGCGGTCGCCAAACTTCGCCTCGTCATCGAAAACCATCTCTCGTTTTTCGCTGCCAACATGGCCGAGATGAAAGTGCTCTCGCATGAGGCCGACTCGCTCGCCGGAGAGATGCACACGCACGTCACCGGGCGCAAGCAGCAATACACGCGCCTCGTCCGTCGCATCCTCTCCGAAGTGCAACACGAGCAGCAGGCGCGCGCCGCAGCAGCCGCAGGGCACGACGCGCAGAAAGTTGATCTTACGGTTGCCACCTATGCCCTCTTCGGCATGATGAACTGGATTTACAACTGGTACGACCCGCGCGGCAAACTCTCCGTAGGCGACCTCGTCGACAACGTCACGCGCCTCTTCCTCTCCGGCTTCCTTGCCGGAACCACGAGCCTCGAACTACAGTTCACCCCGAAGACCACCCAGACCGAACGCCTCAGCGTCTGGCGCGCACCGCAATCTTAAAAGTCAGGAAGGGAGTCAAGCGATGACACATACACTAACGGCGACTATCCGGCGCGAGGATGATGGTTTCGTCGCGTTGTGCCCCGAATTGGATGTTGCCAGCCAGGGCGCATCAATCGAAGAGGCACGCGCCAATTTGAAAGAAGCGGTTGAGTTATTTCTTGAAAGCGCGCACCCGGACGAGGTGGCCGAACGTCTCAACGGTGAAGTTTATGTGACGACATTGGAGGTTTCCGTTGGGGAAGCTGCGTAGGCTTTCAGGCCGTGAAGTCTGCGTTATCCTGACTAATCATGGTTTTGTAGAGGTACGACAAAAAGGAAGTCATGTCGTTATGCAGAAGTCCACCGGCAATTCAACGATCACAGTCCCCGTGCCTTTACATTCGGAATTACGCATCGGCACTTTGCAGGCTGTGATTAGACAATCAGGCATCCCGCGTTCTGAATTTGAGTCCTAATTAGTACGGAGCATAATTAAAATGGCTGAAGCTGAAGCAAAAGTTCAGGAGACTACTGAAGTGAGCGAGAAACTCGTGCAGTACGTGGCGACGGGCGGCGTCGCCGTGTTGACCTTAAACGATCCACCGGCTAACACGTACAGCTACGAGATGATGCAGGAGTTGGATCGCGCGATACTCGCGGCGCGGATGGACGAGGGCGTGCACGTCATTGTTATCACAGGGAGCGGCGAGAAGTTTTTCTGCGCGGGGGCAAACATCGGGATGCTTCAGAGCGTGACGCCGACTTTTAAATACTATTTCTGTCTGCACGCGAACGAAACTTTGTCGCGCCTTGAGCAGACGCCGAAGCTCGTGATCGCCGCGATCAACGGCCACTGCGTCGGCGGCGGCCTCGAAGTGGCGATGGCGGCGGACATACGCATCGCGCGCCGGGGCGCGGGCAAGATGGGTTTGCCGGAAGTCTCGCTCGGAGTGTTGCCGGGAACGGGCGGCACGCAGCGGCTCGTGCGCATGGTCGGCAAGTCGCGCGCCATTGAGTTGATGACGACGGGCGAGCTTTTCGCGTTCGAGCGCGGCGCCGAACTCGGCCTCGTCAACCACGTCTACGAAGCCGAGACGGGCGAGGCATTTATGCGGCAGGTGTTGGACTATGCGGCGCAGTTCACCACGCCGGGCAAGGCCGCGCACGCCGTCGGGCGCATCAAGCGCGCGGTGCAGACGGGCGCGGAGATTCCCTTCGAGTCCGCGCTCGCGCTCGAACGCGAACTCCAACAACAACTCTTCCAATCCGAAGACGCGCGCGAAGGACTCGACGCCTACGTCAATAAGCGCAAGCCGCAATTCAAAGGGAAATAATTGTCAGTCGTCCATTGTCAGTTGTCCGTCGTATGTGTTTCTCAAGCGGCGGGCTAAAGATAAAATCTCAACTTACGTAAAGAGATGAACAACTGGCGACGGGCAACTGACAACGGACGTTTTTTATGACGGAGCAATTCATCAAAGTGCGCGCGCGCGAAGGCATCCTGACGATCACGCTGGATCGCGCCGACAAGTTGAACGCTTTCGCGGGACACATGCGGCGCGACCTGGGCGAGACGCTGGAACGCGCGGGCAGCGACGACGACGTGCGCGTGGTGGTTATCACGGGCGCGGGTCGCGCCTTCTGCGCGGGCGGCGACGTGGCGGCGATGGACGAGATGATGGAGCGCGAGGACGCAGACGAGTTTGCGCGGATGCTCGGCGCGGGGCGTCGGGTGGTGACGGCCATACGCGGGATGGTGAAGCCTGTGGTCGCCTCCGTCAACGGCGTCGCTTCGGGCGCGGGATTCAACCTCGCGCTCGCGTGCGATCTGCGCATCGCGGCGGAGTCGGCCAGGTTCAGCCAATCGTTCGTGAAAGTCGGTCTGCACCCGGATTGGGGCGGCACCTATTTTCTGCCGCGCATCGTGCCGTCGAATATCGCCTGCGAGATGTTTTTCCTCGGCGATGCGATTGACTCGGCGCGCGCGCTCGCGCTCGGACTCGTCAACCGCGTCGTGCCCGATGCGGAACTCGCAAGTGAGACGCAAAAGCTGGCCGAGCGCCTGCGCGACGCGCCGCCCGAATCAATTGCCGCCGCCAAGCACGCCGTCTACCTGAGCCATCACGCCGAACTCGACGAGATGTTGCAGTACGAGACGGAGGCGCAACTGAGATGTTTCCAAACAATTGAGGCGCGCGAGCGCGTGCGCGCGTTTGTGGAGAAACGCGCCCCGCGCATCAACAGGTAAGTTTCAAGTTGCAGGTTTCAAGTTCAAGATGAAGAACCCGAAACCTCTCTCCTGAAACTTGAAACCTGAAACTTAAGACCATGCGGCTTGAAGGCAAAACAGCAGTCATCACGGGCGGCGGTCGCGGCATCGGGCGCGCCGTCGCTTTTGCGTTTGCGCGCGAGGGCGCGAGCATCGCGCTATGCTCGCGCACCGCCGATGAGATCGCAGCGGTAGCAGACGAAATCCGCAGGGAGTTTCGTGTGGACGTGATGAACGATGTATGTGACGTGTCTGATCCTCTGGACGTGACAGAGTTTTTCCTCGCTACCTACAACGCGTTTGGACGCGACGCAGACATTCTCGTCAACAACGCCGGAATAGCCGAGAGCGCGCCCGTCACGAAAACCGACGACGCGCACTGGCGGCGACACCTCGCCATCAACCTCGACGGCACTTTCTACTGCACGCGCGCCGCCCTCCCCTCGATGATCGAGCGCGGCTGGGGACGCATCATCAACATCGCCTCCATCGCGGGCAAGACGGGCGCGCCCTACATCGCGGCCTACGCGGCGTCGAAGCACGGCGTCGTCGGACTCACGCGCTC
>DASQDV010000684.1:0-3810 GCA_035633995.1 Pyrinomonadaceae bacterium
GGGACGGAGAACCGCCTGGCGACCTCGCGCAACGACTACACGACGGCGGCGCAGGACTACAACACGACGCGCGGCAGTTTCCCGACCGTCATCGCGGCGAAGCTCTACGGCTTCAAAGAAGAGCCTTACTTCAAGGCCGAAGAGGGCGCGCGCCAGGCGCCGCGCTTCGACCCGAACACAATGCGCCGCAATCAAGCTCCGCCGAGCAACAACAAATAGGCGCACGCCGCATCGCGCATCTTTCCCACAGCGCGCACAAACAAAATCGGAGGCCGCTTTCAAGTTGGAAGCGGCCTCCGATTTTCTTTGCCCAGTCCGCGAAACGCGAACAATTTCACGCCCGACTTTTAGAACCCGCGCGCGCTGCACATGCCGCAGTGGTCGCAGGGCTTTCCGCCCGGTTCAACGTTGCAGACCTTCTCGCGCTCGAAGAACTCGACCAGCTCCGAGACCGCTTCGTCTATGCCGAAACGCTCCTCGCTCGGATGCACCGCCGGAACATACGTCCCGCTCAACCAGTGCTGCGGGTTGGCGTCCGCCGCAGGCTGCGAGGCGCGCTCGCTTTGCGGCGAACGAATTTGAGAAGACTGCTGCTGCTGGCCGCGCGTGTTTTCCGTGCGCGCAGACGTGCGCGGGGCTGTGTTGTCGGCGGTGACGTGCGATTCGATCTGCTCCAGACGCTGCCCGATCTCGGAGACCGAAGCGCGGAGCGCGGCGATTTCGTCGCCGACATTTGCGACGGCGGCGGCGTCTCGTCGCCCGTGCGACGCCGAAGCGTCCGGCGCGTCGTTCTGCGCCAGACGGCTCGCGATGCGTTCGGCCAGCGAACGAACCGGGTCTTGCTCTTTCGCGCTCAACTCCCCGCTCCTTTGTTCTCTTGCGGCAACAAATCTATGTAATCCACGACGCCCACGATGGCCGAGTCGATGGCTGCGCCCGCCTCTCTCGTCGCCGCAGTGGACGCGCCCCAGCCTTCCTGCACGACGAGCACCGTGTCGCCCACGCCCGAGTCAACCGAGTCGAGCGCGATCAGGGTTGCGCCGATCTCCTCGCCTTCGAGGCTGATGGGCTGGCACATCATCACGCGCGCGTTCGCGTAACGCTCGTTCTTCTGCGTCGCCACCACGTTTCCGATCACGCGCGCGAGAATCATTTCTCCTAACGTCCTCCTCCGGTGACGTGTGCGTCCGAATCGACGATGGCGATGATCGTGCAATCGGTTGGCGTGTCTTCGCGTCGGAACGGGAAACTCGCTTCCTTCCCGCGACACCAGATGACCAACTCGCCCGTGCCCGCGCCAATCGCGTCGAGCGCCACGAGCGGCGACCCTTGCGGCCTCAAACGCGCGTCGAGCGATTGCACGACGAGGAGCTTGCGCCCTTCCAGCGAATCGTTCTTTACGGTCGCCACGACCGTCCCGATGACGCGCGCAAGTTGCATGGTCAGTTTTCAGTTTTCAGTTTTCAGTTCATCCAGTTTGCTTGCTCAAAACTGAAAACTGAAAACTGAAAAACTGTTCAGTCATTCACGAAATCCACCGTGTCGATGACGCCGACGATGGCCGCGTCAACGGGCGCGTCCTTCATGCCTTCGGCGAGGCGCGCGCTCGAACCGGCGACGACCAGCACGCGCTCGTGAAAGCCCGCGCCCACCGTATCTACGGCGACCACAAAGCCGCTCATCTCCGTGCCGTCCAGATTGAGCGGGCGCACGATCAGGAGTTTCTTGCCCTTGAGCCGTTCGTCCTTCTGCGTGGAGACGACCGTGCCGAGTATGCGCGCAATAATCATAGAACAGTGACGAGTGACGAGTGACAGGCGACAAGTTGGAAGACAAGTTCTGAGCTGCCACTTGTCACCTGTCACTTGCCACTGCTTCAGTTGTTGTTGCCAACGGGCAGCGCGTCGTCAACGCTGCCGTGCGGGCGCGGGATGACGTGGACGCTGACGAGTTCGCCGACGCGACGCGCGGCGGCTGCGCCCGCGTCCGTCGCCGCCTTGACCGCCGCCACGTCGCCGCGCACGATGGCCGTGACAAATCCCGCGCCAATCTTTTCGTAGCCGACGAGCGTGACGTTCGCGGCCTTGACCATCGCGTCCGCCGCCTCGATCATCGCCACCAGACCCTTCGTTTCGACCATTCCGAGTGCTTCCTGTGCCATTCGCTCTCTCCTCGTCAAACCTGAATCGTTAAATCGTGTGCAGTTAAAATGTCGCCAACAGTCTTACCCGATCAAACTCGAATCCGCAATTCGCGCTGCGAGGTTTCAACTCCCGCCCGCGCCGCGCTGCTGCGCCGCCTGCGTCAACAACTCGATCAACTCTTCGCGCGTCAAACTGATCTTCCCGTTCGCCCCCACCGTCGTAGCGCCGTTTGCCGCACGCGCCGTCGTCGGCGGTGGGCGTTCGCCTGTCGCGCAGGTGATCTGCGTCTCGTGCAGGTAGCCGCAGGATTGGCAGCGCGCGCGCTCGTCGAGGTAGCCCGCCTTTTCGCGCACGTTGATCAACTTCTCAATCGCGTCGGGCGGGAGGTTGCTCGCGCCGCCGAGCGCCCGCGCGAGGATGGCGATCTTGGCCGTGTGCTCCAGCGTCTCCAGCCGGTCGAACGCCTGCCAGACATCCGTGCCGTAGGCGACCGCGCCGTGATTCGCCATCAGGAGCGCGTTGTGATGCTTGACGAGCGGGAGCATCGCCGCAGTCAACTCGTCCGTCGAAGGCGTGCCGTACTCTGCGAGCGGCACGCAACCCAGAGTCAAAATCACTTCCGACAAAATCGGCTGGTCAATCGCCAGCCCCGCGACGGCGAAGGCCGAGCCGTGCGGCGGGTGCGCGTGGCAGACGGCATTGATCTCAGGCCGCTCTCGATAAATCAGGAGGTGCATCGCCAGTTCGCTCGAAGCCTTGCGGTCGTTGAGCGGCTTGCCCTCGATGTCCGTCAGGGCGAGCGAGCCTTCGTCCATGCGCCCCTTGTTGGTCTGCGTCGGCGTGGCAAGGATGCGCCCGTCCTCCAGACGCACGCTCACGTTACCGTCCGAAGAGACGACGTAACTGCGCTCGTACATCAACTGGCCGACGCGCACGATCTCGCGCCGCGCTGTTCTCTCATCCATTAGTCATGACTCAAGACGGTTGCTGCGCATCCTCTAATTTATCGACCCGAATACGCACTTGAAATAAGTCGGCGAGCAATGTCCTGATTTGACGGTTCAAGTTGTTCAACTCCGACTCTATTCCGGTCAAACGCTGCTGCACACCTTCCCAGATGGGGCGCGTCTCACGCAGCCTTATATCAACTGTGTTTTCAAGTGAAGTTAAACGCGTGTCAACTGAGAGCACGCGGTCTTCGACCGAAGCTAAACGATTCTCAACTGAGAGAAAGCGATTCTCAACTGAGAGAAGGCGATTCTCAACTGAAGTTAAGCGCTCCTCAACCGAGGTTAGGCGATTTTCGACCGAGGTTAAACGCGTATTTAAATTCGTAAACTCCTGCCTGATGGCCGCAAACTCGGCGAGCACGCGCTCTTGAAACGAGGTCGGCAAATTTTGCGTCAGGTCTTCGCTCATCGTGATCCCTTTCCGCCGGAGGCGCTACAGTTCGTTTTCTCCGCGGTGGGTGATCTCTTCAAAGGGCAACAGGCTGCGCGCCTTTTTCGTGCTCGTCGCGGGCGGGCGCGCGAGGAAGTAAGAGAGCGATTCGAGCGAGATCGTCAAATCAACCGTCTTCAGTTTCACGTCGGGGCGACCGTGCAGGCGCGCGGGCGCGAAGTTCAGAACGGCCTTGACGCCTGCCGACATCACCTGATTTAAGACC
>DASQDV010000685.1:0-2639 GCA_035633995.1 Pyrinomonadaceae bacterium
CTTCCACCTCGTCATCCCTTCCGACTGCGTCGCCTCCGCCGACGCCGACGAAAACCAACACGCCCTCGAACACATGCGACGTGTGCTCAAGGCCGACACACGCCCGTCCGACGAAATCGACTTCGACGAGTTGAAACGAGAGGGCGGCGGCGAAGCCAAAGAAGAAGACCCGAAGCCCCAACCGCAAACGCAGCAGTTCGCCAAACAGGACTAGCCGAAGCATTCGATGTGATGAGAGGGCCGGCCTCGCGGATTTTTCGTCAATGCTTTAGAGAGATGCCGCGCGGTGGGTAAGCTTGCAACTAACCGGCGGCCGTTGAGGGAGAAAATTTATGCGTCGCTTCTTTCGCAACAACGGGCTATCGCTCGTGCTGTTCGTCATGTTCTTCTTCACGCTGATCGTCGGCCAATCAATCGTCGGCCAGCGCGAGTACAACAACGACCAGCAGGAGCACGGTCAGCCCGGCGTGACTTACGCGGAGTATCTCGTGACCAGCCATTTTCTCGAAGCGACGATGGAGAACTGGGAGAGCGAGTTTCTACAGATGTTCATCTTCATCGTGCTGACGATCTTTCTCTACCAGAAAGGCTCTGCGGAATCGAAAGACCCGGACGGGGAGGAGGCTGTGGATAGAGACCCGCGCAACGCGCGCGATAAGCGGAATGCGCCGTGGCCTGTCAGGCAGGGCGGGTTCATTTTGAAGTTGTACGAGAACTCGCTCAGTCTCACCTTTATTATTCTCTTCTTCATCTCCTTCTGGCTGCACGCGGTGGGCGGCGCGGGCGAGTACAATCAAGACCAGATGGAGCACGGCAAGGCGGGCGAACAAATCTCCACGCTCGGTTACATAGGCACTTCGCGCTTCTGGTTCGAGTCGTTGCAAAACTGGCAGAGCGAGTTTCTCGCCATCGGCCTGATGGTGCTGCTTACGATCTGGCTGCGCCAGAAAGGCTCGCCCGAATCGAAGCCCGTCGATGCGCCGCACGACCAGACGGGCGAGTAATAAAGCGGCGCGTGCCGATGAAAAGTAACAAACCAAAAGGCCGTCAGCTTTTGAAGCTGACGGCCTCTCGTTTTTTCGCTAATCGAACGAGCGCGTTTTATTCAAACGTCTTGCGTTCGGGGTTGCGCCCGCGCATGGCGGCGATGGAGAGTTCCTTCGCGCGCGGCAGCACTTCGATGGCCTTGGCGACCTGCGGGTCGTCGGCCACCTGCACCTGCGACGCCGTCACCGTGCCGTAGGCTGCGGTGGCGATGTCGTAGCGCATCTGGCGCGTGATGAAATCGCGGCTGCGGTCGAGCTGCGCTTCCTTCAACTTGAACGTCTCGTCGTTCAACACGAACGTCTTGAACGTCTTGAAGAGGTTGTCCGTCACCGGATAATCCTCTGCCTTGATGTCGTGCGCGAAATCAATCGGGCGCGCGATCTTGTAATCTTCAAAACCCTTGATGCGCCCGTTGACGAGTTCGCGCACGAAGGCGAAGATCGGATCGACCATGCGCTGCTGCGCGGGTTCGATGAGTCGCGGCTTGACCGGCTCGTCGGGCGCGATGCCGCCGCCGCCGTAAACCTTGCGCCCCGTGTCGGTCAGGCTCTCGGGGCCTGCGGGCTTGGCCGGAGCCGCCGCACGTTTCTCGTCGTCCAGACTTCCGACGCCGCCGCGCGTGTAGTAGTCGTAGAGACCCTCGTTCGTGTAGTCGCGCTGGATGAGGCGACCCGAAGGCGTGTAGTACTTCGAGGAGGTGAGCGTCACCGCCGTGCCGTATTCCATCGGGATGATGCTCTGGACGAGACCCTTGCCGAAACTCGTCTCGCCGATGATGAGCGCGCGCTCATGATCTTGGAGCGCGCCCGCCACGATCTCGGAGGCCGAAGCGGAGTTGCGGTTGACGAGCACGACGAGCGGCACGTTATCGGGCGAACTGTTGCGCGATTCGTACGTGCGCGCGCTGCCTTCGGCACGCCCCTTCTGTGAGAGGATCACCTGCCCGCGCTGCAAAAATCGCTCGGCGACTTTGACCGCCTGATCGAGCAGGCCGCCCGGATTGCCGCGCAGGTCGAGGACGAGCGAGGTCATGCCCTGCTTGTGCAAATCTTCGAGCGCGCCCGTGAACTCTTCCGCCGTCGAGCGGTTAAAGCCGCGCGTCATGTCTATGTAGCCGACGTTGGGCTTGAGCATGTAGGAGTCGGGGATGGTCGGCTGGCCGACGGCGTCGCGCACGATGTCAACCGTCTCCAGAGTCTTGGTCGACGCGCGCTCGACCGTGACCTTGACGGTGGAACCCTTCGGGCCGCGCAGGCGGTCGCGCACGTCGCTCGAATTTTTGCCTTTGATGGCCTCGCCGTTCACTTCGACGATGCGGTCGGCGAAGCGCAACCCGGCGCGCGTCGCGGGCGCGCCCGGAAAGGTGGCGAGAATGTAGGTGTCGGTTTGCCCGCCGATGGTGCGGTCGCCGATGGTCGCGCCGATGCCGTAATACTCGGAACGCCAGTCGGCTTGCAGTTCCTCAAATTCTTTCGAGTCGTAGTAGTTCGAGTGCGGATCGAGCGAGCGAAGCATGCCGATGATGGACGACTTGAAGGCGGCGTTGTAGTCGATCTTGACGCCGTCAACGTAGTTCTCTTGCACGATGCTCA
>DASQDV010000686.1:0-3899 GCA_035633995.1 Pyrinomonadaceae bacterium
GTGGCCGTCATCATCTCCGTGATCGAGAGCGAGGAGGTGTTGGAGGCGAAGATCGTTTCGGGCTTGCATAGTTCGTCAAGCTGTTTGTACGTGTCGCGCTTGGTGTCGAGGTTTTCGATGATGGCTTCGACGATGATGTCGCAATCGGCGAGGTCTGCGAAATCGGTCGTGCCCCGCAGGCGGCCGCGAATCTCCCGTTGCTGATCGGCGGTGATCGTGCCCTTCTCGGCAAACCGCGCGAGCGACTTTTCGATGCCTGCAAAGCCGCGCTCGCAGAGTTCGCTTGTGACTTCGCGCACCACCACGTCGAATCCGGCGCTGGCGGCGGTCTGCGCGATGCCGGAACCCATCAGGCCGCAACCGAGCACGCCTACTTTTTTGATTTCCATTTCCGTTTCAATTCTCCTGTCTTCAATTTTGATTGCACGTTAAAAATTTTGCTTCTTATTTCTTCGACGGCGCAGGCGAAGTTTGTGGCGTCGGCGTCACCTCGGGCGCCATGGGAGGCGCCGGGTCGTCGTCTTTACTTGAGACGATGCCGTAGTTTTTACCCTCGGCCTCAACCCAATCGTCAGAACGCTTCTGCCACGCTTTGAAGTCCGCTCCGAGTTGTTGGAATTGTTCCCGCAGGCGGGTGCTCGCTCGTTCCCTGTCCCCGGTGAGGGCGAGGTCGTGTGCGCGCACGAGCAGTTGTTTGAGTTCGAGGCGCAGTTGGTCGGCTTGCGGAGCGAGCGGAGCGACGCGGTCGAGCCGTGCGATAGCGCGATTGGCTGCCTCCGTGTCGCGCTCGTTAATGGCCGCGCGGAAAGCATCTTGCCCCTCGTTGATAGCCTCGACATAACTATCAACCGTCGCCGCGTTAACCTGTGGCTGAGACTCCGGCGGGTTGTCGAGACGCGCGGGGCGCAGGCCGCCCATCTGCCGCGCGACCTGCCCGAAAGCGACGACGACTATGGCGAGCGCGGCGAACTGTAGGACGTGCCAGAAGACGGCCACGCTCGCGCGCTGGCCGGGTCGCTTGTAGCCGACGAAAAGCGCGAGCAGCGCGCCCGCGACGAAGCCGCCCATGTGCGCCGCGTTGTCTATGTAAGGGATGGTGTAGCCGATAAAAAGGTTGATGAGAATCGTCGGGATCATGCCCGTGCCGAACGCGCGTTTGAAGCCTTCGGGCAGTTCGTGTCGAAACTTGATGCCGAAGACGAAGAGCACGCCGATCAGGCCGAAGAGCGCGCCCGACGCGCCCGCCGAAGGGCCGTCGCCGCCGCGAAACAGGAAACGCGCCACCGTGCCGCCGCGCATCCCCGTGCCGGAAGCGAAATAACTCGCCACGACGCCCGCCACGCCCGTCGCGATCCAGAAGAAGACGAACCGCGCCGAGCCGTACAACTTCTCCACATAAGGGCCGAGGATAAAGAGGCTGTACATGTTCACGAGCAGGTGAATCCACCCGATGTGCAAAAAGACGGGCGTGACGAGCCGCCACCACTCGCCCGCGTTGATGAGCGAGTTGTACTTCGCCCCGTAAGCGCGCAGCACCTCGTTGTTCTCCGAGCCTCCGGGCGCGGCGTAACTCATCAAGAGGAAAATGAAGACGTTGATGGCGAGGAAGACGAAGGTGAAAGTTGAGGGGCGCGTCAGCACCGCGCGCGCGAAGCGCATGGTTTCGAGATCGTGGTGCGGTGGTTCAGGCCCGTGCGTCTCCGCCGTCGCCAACTCCTGCCGCGCGCCGCCTGTCACGGGTGTGCCACACATGGCGCACGCGCCTTCGCCCGCGCCGACCAGTGCGCCGCAGTTGCGACACACGCTCGGACGCCCCGCGTAAACGTTTCCTCTTGACTCCGCCTCGGACAAAACTTCCACCCTCACGAAAGAGCGCGCCCCGATGACACTTGCCCGCCTCGAACACGAAACGCACGCGCGCTCACGCTCCGCCTAACTCGCCTGAGCCGCCCGCGCGCCATCCGGCATTTCACAAATTATTCATTCACACGGAAGTTTACACCGAAGGGCACAACACGCGAAATTGCGGAATGCGGATTTCGAATTGCGGATCGCAGATGGGCAAGCAAAGCGGGTCGCGAAGCAATCTCTTGTTTGCTAATCCGAAATCCGCATTCCGCGATCACTTCACTGCGCCACTCAGTTTGATCTCGCGCGGAGCGGTCGCGTCGGAGGTGATGTTGAGGGGCGCGTTCCAGATGAGCGTCTTGATGCGACACACGCCGGTGTTGTCTTCGCGGCAATAGTAGAGCGTGAATTGGAGGCGCAACTGTGCCTCGCCGTCTGCGAGCGGGCGCAGGGGGAGACGCAAGGGGAGACGCAGCAAATCTTTCGCCGCGCGCGTGAACCGTCGCGCGTTGCCTTCAAAGGCGAGGCGTTCCGCGCCGCGTTCGACGGTCGCCTGCAAGCGATGCGGCGCAAGTTCATTCAAGTGATAACCGGCGGGCAGCGACACTTCGACGACGAGCGCATTGCCCGGCGCTGCTGCCGCCGCCGCGTCGCGCGCGAGCAGGAGACTCTGCGGCGCGACGACGATCTCTTCGGCGTTCGGCGCGGGTGTCTCGGCGGCGCTGGCCTCCACGCGCTTCACGCTCGCGGCGGGCGGACGCAGATTCCGCAAGTTGAGCGTCGCGGTCTGCCCGCTCGCAAGATCGACGACGCGGACGGCGTGGTTGTTCGTGTCGGCAACGTAAAGCTTGCCGTTGGCTACGGAGAGACCGCCGGGTTCGTAGAACGATGCGAGCGCCCCGTCCGTTTGTCCGGGCTTGCCTGTGCCCGCGAAAGTCTTGACGGTTCCGGTTTGCGGGTCGAGACGTTTGATCTTGTGATTGTAAGTGTCGGCGATATAGAGCGCGCCGTCGGCGTAGACGATGCCGAGCGGGTGCTGGAAGCGCGCCGCGTCGCCCGTGCCGTCCACGTCACCGAACTCGAAGAGGTCGCCGCCCGCGAGCGTCTCGACCTGTTTCGGCGGCATCGGCGTCGGGG
Source organism: Pyrinomonadaceae bacterium (assembly GCA_035633995.1). Taxonomy (GTDB): domain Bacteria; phylum Acidobacteriota; class Blastocatellia; order Pyrinomonadales; family Pyrinomonadaceae; genus JAIVJZ01. The sequence continues at coordinate 2,986 of DASQDV010000686.1, forward strand.
TCGGCGGCGCGACGGGCAGCGTCTCGTCCACGATCTCCGGCAATGGCGGTTCGGCGATTTCCGGCGTTGGCGCGGCGACGCCCACTTCCGGCTCAGGAATGTCACCCGCCTCCCGCACCAGCGCGTTATCGGGCAGGGGCGGCGGCGCGAGATCAATGGCGCGTATGATATTCGATTCGCTGTCGGCGACGAAAAGAGTAGAGCGCCCGTCGGTCGCAAGTCCCGAAGGCTGCGCGAAGGCGGAGGCGAGGCGCGACCCGTCGAGGCGCGCTTCGCGCCCCGACCCGGCGAAGACCGAAACTTGCTCGCGCGCCAGGTTGAGCCGCCAGATTTGATGCGGCCCGGCCATCGCGATGTAGAGCGAGCGGCGGACGAGTTGCAAGTCCCACGGAGAATTCAGAGCCGTCGCGCGCGCCGCCGCGCGCCCCGTCTCGTCATAGTACCCTTTCGACTGCGCGCCCGTGCCCGCGATGGTCGAGACGGTGCGCGCCTTCAGATCAACGCGGCGGATGAGATGGTTCTCTGTGTCGGCGACGTAGAGCACATCGTTGTCGAGCGCGAGTCCCTGCGGGCGATAGAAGGTGGCGCGGTCGAACGCGCCGTCCGCCGCGCCGCGCTCGCCCGTGCCGATTGTGTCCAGAAGCGTGCCGTCGAGTTTGGCGACGACGATGCGGTTATGATTCGAGTCGGCGATGAAGAGGCGATCACCGGTGGCGTCGGCGACGATCTTGCCGGGGAAGGCGAGCGGCATGTCGCCCACCTTCGCGCGTTCGAGCGCGAGTTTGAGCGGCTGTTCGTTCAAAGCGCCGCGCTTGCGAAACTCCGCGAGCGTCGAGGCGACCGCCGCGTCAATCTCCTCGTAGTTGCCTTCGCCTTCGACCTTGCCGACGACGTAACCCGCCGGATCAATTAAC
>DASQDV010000687.1:0-6712 GCA_035633995.1 Pyrinomonadaceae bacterium
AACCGAACGCCGGCGGGAGCACGCGCGTCGAGTCAACTCGATGTTCGCGGGCATCGCGCGCTGCTACGATCTTTTAAATCACCTGCTGTCGGCCAACATCGACCGGCGCTGGCGCAGACTTGTGGCCGAACGATTGCGCCCCGCGCTCGGCGCGGGAACGCGCACGCTCGACGTGGCCTGCGGCACGGGCGACCTCGCGCTGACGCTCTCCGAAGCCGGAGAGACGCGCGTAACCGGACTCGATTTCTGTCGCCCGATGCTCGAAGTCGCGGCGCAAAAGGCAGCACAGACCGGGCGCGGCATTCCTTTTGTCGAAGCCGACGCGCTGGCTCTGCCGTTTGCGCCGGAGACGTTCGATGTCGCGACAATCGCCTTCGGATTGCGGAATCTGGCGAGCGTCGAAGGCGGCCTCCGCGAGTTGTTTCGCGTGCTCAGGCCGGGCGGTCGCGTCGCCGTCTTAGAGTTTTCGCACCCGGTCGTGCCGGGCTTTCGTGCTCTTTTTCAGTTCTACTTCACGCGCGTACTGCCGCGCATCGGCGGACTCGTCAGCGGCGAGCGCGGCGCGTATGAATATCTGCCGGATTCCGTGTCGCGCTTTCCAGACCAGAAACGCCTGGCCGAGTTGATGCGCGAAGTCGGTTTCGAGGAGGTGTCGTATCAGAATTTGACGGGCGGCATCGCGGCTCTGCATCTGGGCACGCGCCCGCCTCGCAAATGATTTGAGCTTGGCTTGCGTTGCTGGTGAAGTAGCGCAAACCGAAAACGTAGTCCGATGGATTTTGGTCGTTCCTGCGCGACGGTTGTCGGGGCTGTTCGCGTGACGAAAGACATAATTTCCGTCGGGCTACGTTTTTTAAGAACAGTGATTAAGTGACGAGTGACAGGTGACAGGTTAAAGACAGGTTCTGTTTTTCACCTGTCACCTGTCACTCGTCACTTGTCACTTTCCGGTGCTATCATCCTCCACGCAGTTTCAAACTAACTCCTCTTCCGAATACTGGCAGCACGCTCGCCGAAGATGAAGCACAAGCTACTCGATGTCTCGCGGCGCATCTTGATTCTCCTCCTCGTGGTGTGGACGGTCGTGTCGCTCGTCACGCTGTTGATCGAACTCGTGCCGGGCGATCCGGCGACGGCGACGCTCGGCGAAGACGCCACCGCCGCGCAGATCGAGCAGTTTCGCCAGAAGCACAATCTCGACCGCCCCGCCTTCTTCTTCTCCTTCGCGCGCGATGCGGCGAGCGGCGAGAGAAACTTCGCGTGGCACGGCGCGACCAACCGCTACGTTGACTACTGGGGCACGCTCATTCGCGGCGACATGGGACGCTCGTTTCGCAGCGATTGCCCCGTGACGCGAGCCATCTTCGGGCGTTGCGGGGGACAGCCTCAAACGTGGGGCGACTGGTTCTCGGATTTTCTCCAATCGCGTTTCGTTTCCACAGCACAACTCGCCGTCGTCGCCTTGCTGGTCGCCGTGTCGATTTCAATTCCGCTCGGCGTCGTTGCGGGCAAGAATCACGGAACGTGGCTGGATAATGTTTTATCGGTCGTCGCGCTCATCGGCATCAGCACGCCGGGTTTTGTGTTGGGGCCGCTGTTCATCTATCTCTTCGCACTTCAACTCGGTTGGCTTGCGCCCTCAGGCCGGAACAACTGGGAAGACATTATCCTGCCCGCCGTGACGCTCGGCGCGGCGCTCTCCGCGCTCCTGACGCGCATGGTGCGCTCGTCCGTCATAGAGGAGATGGGCGAAGACTACGTGCGCACGGCGCGCGCCAAAGGTTTGAGCGAGAGGACGGTCGTTTACAAGCACGTACTGAAAAACGGTCTGATTCCGGTGGTCACAATACTCGGCCTGCAACTCGGCGTCCTGCTCGCCGGGGCGATCATCACGGAGAAGATTTTCAACTGGCCGGGTCTGGGTCTGCTGCTCATCGACGACGGCATCGGCAAGCGCGACTATCGCCTCGTGCAGGGCTGCGTCCTCGTCATCAGCGTGACCTACATCTTCGCCAACACGCTTACGGACATCGTTTATCGCTGGCTCGACCCCAGAATAAGAGTTTCGTAAATCCTGAATCGTAAATAGATTAAATCCGGTCTCTTTCTATTTACGATTCAGGATTCACGATTCACTAATTATGAATCGTCTCGCTAAATTCGGTCTCGTCGTCGTCGCGCTGTTTGTCGTCGCCGCGCTGTTCGCGCCGCTGATTGCGACGCATGATGTGGGCGAAACCGATCTGCTCAATCGCTACATGGCTCCCTCCGCCGCGCACTGGCTGGGCACGGACGCGACGGGGCGCGACGTGTTTTCGCGCGTCATCTACGGCGCGCGCATCTCGTTGCGCGTCGGCGTGGTGGTGGTCGTCGTCTCGACCGTGGTGGGCACGATTATCGGCTCGCTCGCAGGCTACTACGGCGGCTGGATCGACCGCATCGTCAACGGCTACCTGTTCAACGTCTTTCTCGCCTTCCCCGGACTCCTCCTCGCACTCGCGATGGTCGCCTTCCTCGGCGCGGGGCTGAACAAGTTGATCCTCGCGCTCTGCATCATCGGCTGGGTGGGCTATGCGCGCGTCATTCGCGGGCAGGTGTTGAAGGTGCGCGAGTATGATTTCGTGCAGGCGGCGCGTGCGCTCGGCGCGAGCGACATGCGCATCCTCTTCGTGCACATTTTGCCGAACGCCATTCAGCCGCTCATCGTGCAGGCGAGTCTCGGCATGGCGGGCGCGGTGCTTTCGGAGGCGACGCTTTCGTTTCTCGGTCTGGGTGTGCCGCCGCCCGCGCCATCCTGGGGCGTCATGCTCGAAGAGGCGCGCGACCTTTCGACGCTGCAAGCCGCGCCGCACGCGCTGCTCGTCCCCGGCATTGCCATCGCGCTCTCCGTGCTCGCCTTCAACTTCATCGGCGACGGCCTGCGCGAATATCTCGACCCGCGACAACGCAAACGCTAAAAGCGCGCGTCTTTAAAAACTACTCCATGTCTTCCTTTGCGCCTCCAGCGCCTTTGCGTGAAAATCTATCTCACGCAAAGGCGCTGGAGGCGCAAAGGAAGATGAAAGAATCTAATCTATAGGCAGCAAACGTAGAGCGGGCTTTTCTCAACAGTGACAGCTAACAGTTCCCCAACTATTTCCGAGGCGGGCGATGCGGCGCAAGAAACTACGAAGCAGAGCGTTGCCATCTCGATCCGTCAACTTTCAAAAACTTATCCCGTCCCGCTCGCGCGTCTCAAGAAACTTTTTCGCCGCAAGGCGACAAATCCGGTCGAAGCCCTGCGTGATGTCAGCTTCGACGTGCGCGAAGGCGAAATCTTCGGACTCATCGGGCGCAACGGCGCGGGCAAAACCACGCTTACTAAAATCATCGCCACGCTCGTGCAGCCGACATCCGGCGCGGTCGTGGTACGCGGCTTCGACAGCGTGCGCGAAGAGGAAGCCGTGCGCGCCCAGATCGGCCTCGCCAACGCCGAGGAACGCAGTTTCTACTGGCGTCTGACCATCGAACAGAATCTCATCTTCTTCGCGCGTCTCTACGGCCTCACGGATCGCGCGTCGCGCACGCGCATTGACGGGTTGCTCGCGCGGCTCGAACTCGAACCGCTCGCGCGCCGCCGCTTCGGCGAACTCTCGACGGGCAACAAGCAGCGCGTCGCCGTCGCCCGCGCGATGCTCAGTGCGCCGCACATCCTTTTGCTCGACGAGCCGACGCGCTCGCTCGACCCGCTCGCCGCCGCGCAGACGCGCTCGCTCATTCATTCGCTCGCGCGCGATGCCGAACGCCCCGTCACCGTCCTTCTCACCTCGCACAACCTCGCCGAGATAGAGGAACTGTGCGACCGCGTCGCCATCATCTCGCGCGGCCAGATTCGCGCGCTCGATACGCCCGCACACCTGCGCGCCCTGCATAAAAGCGCCGAGCGCGTGCGGCTCGGCGTGCGCGGTCTTTCAACGCAACAGGCGCGCGGCGCGCTCGTCGAAGCACTTGGGGATTTTGAACTATCGGGAGACGAAGACGCGCTCCTTGTCGAGTTCACGCGCGCGGCGGGCGACGACATGCTCGACCGCGCGATTCGTGCGCTGCAAACGATTGGCGGGCGCATCACCGCCTGCGAGGCCGAACGCGCCACGCTGCTCGACGTGCTCGAACGCTACGAGCGCGAAGACGAAGCGAAGGGGGAAGAAAAGAGTTGACATCTATCGGCAAGTTCTTCGGTCGCATGCGCGCCTTCATCGTGCGCGATTTTCAGTTGGCCTTGAGTTATCGCATGCAGTTTCTCTTTCGCACGCTCGAAGTGCTCTTCTTCGTCACGACGCTTTTTTTCATCTCCAAGATTTTCACGGGCGGCGCGGTCACGAGTTACACGCAATGGACGAACCCGCTCGCCGCGTGGATCACGGGGCTGGCCGTGCTCAACTACTTCATGACGGGCTTCTCCAGCTTCGCCAACGCCATCCGGCAGGAGCAGGCGCAAGGGACGCTCGAAGGCGTGTTGATGACGCCCGTGAGCATCCCGACCTTCATCGTCTCAAGTTCCGCTTACGACTTCGTGCAGGCAACCATCTACTCTTCTCTTTACCTGCTCTTCGGCTGGCTTTTTTTCGACGTGCGCTTTCAGGGCAACTTCCTGCTCGCCTTTCTTTTTCTCATCATCACGACGCTCGTTTTGGCCTCCGTCGGCATCCTCTCCGCGAGTTTCGCGATGGTCTTCAAACGCGGCGACCCGTTCGGTATCCTGCTGGCGACATCCTCCACGCTCTTCTCCGGCGTCTTCTTCCCCACGCAACTCCTGAGCGAATACGGCGGGCGCGTCTTCGGCACGATCTCGCGTTTCCTCCCGCCGACTTACGGGCTCGACGGCATCCGCCGCGTCCTCATTCAAGGGCAGGGCTTCAACGAGGTGCGCGCGCCGCTCTTTACGCTCCTGCTGTTTCTCGCCGTCCTCATGCCCTTCTCCTTCTGGGTCTTCTCCCGCTCCGTGCGTCGCGCCAAACGCGAAGGCAGCCTGATTCAGTATTAGCCGTCTGCCGCAGGAGTTATGCTGAAACGTGCGACGGCGAATTAAATCTTTATGTTGCCAAGGTTGATTGTGTATTGACAGATTGCCTTTGTTGCGCATAGATTTCCCTGCACTCACTAACGACGAACACCCTGAGCAGCCGCCAGCGGTGATTGGTCAAACTGCTCTACCTTATCCAGGGTTAACTTCGTCTGTATTGACTTGTTGGTGAGTAAGCCGCTTGCCATCTAAGCGTCCGCCGAAGTTCTCACACTCCACTGCGCAGGTTAACAATAAATGCTCGATTTGAAAGACCATCTCGAAACTCTTCAAGACCTCAACGAAACGCGCGACCGCGCCAAAGACCTTCGCGAGCGAGGTTTGCGTTCGCTCAGAAGAATCAAAAATACAAGAACTAAAGATGAGCTTGGCAATCCGATAAACAAGGTGCTCCCCGTGTCGAAGGAAGGCAGCGACCTAACAATTGAAGAGAGAGAGAGATTAGATGATGACGAGGAGTTTTTTAAGAACTGGATTTGCAGCGGCAACGAGGCGGAAGTCGCCTTGTTAGTCAAGGTGCAGAATCATCAGAATTTAAGTGAATATGAAGAGACTAACGACCATGCCGAAGCTCATCCTGAGCTCATCGGGCGATTAAAGAATATTGACTTAAAAACATTATTCCCCAGCCCATATACTCAGGATGTAGACTCCACCGTGCCCGTCTTAGTCGCTGCCCGTGCGATGCAGGCGCTCACCGCTCGCCCGGAGACGGTGTTTTCCAAAGCCTCCATGTATTGCTATTACCGCGTTATTCGTGAACTCTATTACGCCGCCGCCCCCGACTGGACTATCGGTGCGGCGAGAGCAGGACGGGGAGGTCGAACATCGGCTTTCATCACCAGCGAATGCATTAGAGCTATTCTGGCATTTGAAAGTGCGATCAGAAGAACCAGCGAATATTTTGTGTCAACGAGGGCTTTGTATAAAAGGTATTTGCACCTGGAGGCGATGCTGACAAATGTGGGCATCGCTCCTGATTCAGAACATACTTTGAGCAAGTGGGCTGACAAGGAAATTGAGAGGATGTGGCTCGACTGGTATATCTCGACCAATCCACGCAACGGCGCCATTGCGCTCTACTGTGAAACGCCAAACGACATCTTTCCCTTCCCTCCTAAATTAATCGAGCCGCCCGTGATTAACATGAAATCCGTCAGGGAAGCATTCCTGACCCTCAAAGATAGAATCAGCCAGGCGATGGACATCGTCTACGATAATATTTGTGAAGCGCGTGGTGAAATAATAGATTTCAGGGTGAAAGAATTCGAAAACATAGCAGACGGTATTGATTCAAAATCCCGCACCGAAAGTGCGCACCTGCGCGCGTCCAAGATTATCAATCATGCTCTGCTGACGGCTATCATGGTCAAGCAAGACCGCCACACCGAACTGGAGTATTCAGACCTGCAAAAGCTATTTGATTATCTCATCAAAGAATATGAAGACCTGCCTGATAAAATACATCAGGTGCTTGAACCGGCTAAAAGGTACGTCCACACCGTGCTTGATCGTGAGCTGGCAATTGCCTACTCCGGCAAAACGTTCGACGCGGGAGAATTAGTCTTCGCAGCGATGGCGTTTGGCGCGGCTACGCACTGGCGCGAAAACGATAAACTCAAACAGGCTTGCGATGCTCTCGTTAAGGCT
>DASQDV010000688.1:0-2175 GCA_035633995.1 Pyrinomonadaceae bacterium
AATTCAAAACCGGCCTGCGGCACGAGCCGCGTCTCCAACCCCCGCGCCGTGCCGACGAACCGCACCGCCGACCCCGTGTGGCGGTTCGTCAACTCTTTCGCCACCGCGAGCGCCGGATAAATATGCCCGCCCGTGCCTCCGGCGGCGAAAAGAGCGCGCATTGTCAAACTCAACTCCGGCCTTCCGGTCGCCACGCCTGCGTGACGGGCACGCGCTCGCGTCGCGGCGTCGTCATCGCAGGAACGCTGCGCGCGGCAAACTCTCCACGCATGCCTGCGGCGGCGGCGCCGCCCTGCGCCGTCCCCTGCTGCGAGATGTTCAGCAGCACGCCGACGCTCACAAGCGTCAGCATCATTGACGAGCCGCCATACGAGATGAACGGCAGCGGGATGCCCTTCGTCGGCACGAGCGACAGGACGACGCTGATGTTAAAGAGCGCCTGCGCCACGATGCCGACCACGATGCCAAGCCCGAGCAACATCCCGAAACGATCCGGCGCACGCCGCGCCGCGCGCACCCCGCGCCACAAAAACAGCCCGAAGACCGCAACTAGCGTCAACGCGCCGAGCAAACCCAACTCCTCGCCCACGACCGCAAAGATGAAGTCCGAATGTGCGAACGGCAGAAACAGCATCTTCTGTCGCCCCTGCGCGAAACCCAGCCCGTTCGTCCCGCCCGACCCGACCGCGATCAACGATTGCACGACCTGAAAGCCCGTCCCCTGCGCATCAGCCCAGGGGTCCAGGAACGCCGTCACGCGCCCCAGCCGCCACGGAAACAGCACGATCATAAACACGATGCCGACGACGCCCACCGCGCCCACCGCGCCCAGATACAAAAGCCTCGCGCCCGCCGTGAACAACAGCACCACGCAGATGACGCCGAGCATCATCGCCGTCCCCAGATCAGGCTCGGCCGCGACGAGCACCACGAACAATCCGGTCAACACGACGCACGGCACGAAAGTTTTCCAGAGCGCGTGTTCTTCGCCCGCACGGCGTTCGAGAAAACGCGCGAGGAAGATCGTCAAAGCGAGTTTCGACAACTCGGAAGGTTGCAGCGAGAAGCCGCCCGGCAACCTGATCCAGCGGTGCGCGCCGTTGATGCGCGGGAACGCAAAGACCGCGATGAGCAGCACGACCGTTCCCGCGACGAGCCCCGCGACGACGCGGCGGTCTCTGAGCCACCCGTAATCGAAGTGCATCGCCGCCATCATCGCCAGCAAGCCCGCCACCGTCCACACCGCTTGCTTTTTGACGTAGTGATACTGCGTGCCGTTTTCGGCAAACGCCAGATCAGCCGACGCGCTGTAGACCATCACGACGCCGAACAGCGCCAGCCCCACCGTCGCCGCAAACAACCACTCGTCAGCTTGTATCTTTCTCGCCATAAAACAGGAGTCAGAATTCAGGAATCAGAATTCAGAACGCCACAAGCCGCGACCTGTTTTTCTTCTGATTTCCGAATTCTGTTGTCTGCATTCATCAGTTCTTCCACCGCTTCCTTAAACACTCTGCCCCTGTGCTCGAAACTGTCGAACATGTCCCAACTGGCGCACGCGGGCGCGAGCAGCACCACGTCGCCCGCGCTCGCCGTCTCCGCCGCCTGCCGCACGGCCTCTCGCATGTCTCCGACGCGAATGACGCGCGCGTGCGCTTCCAACTCCCGCTCGATGCGGTCCGCGTCGTCGCCGAGCACGACGAGCGCGCGTGCTTTGCGTTCGACGAGCGGCGCGAGCGGCGCGTAGGGCGCATTCTTGCCGCGCCCGCCGAGAATCAAGACGATCCGCCCCGCGTGTTCCGCAAACGCTTCGAGCGCCTTCAAGGCCGCGTCAACGTTCGTCGCCTTCGAGTCGTTGTAAAACTCCACGCCGCCGATTTCCGCGACGCGTTCCAGACGGTGCTCGACGGGACGGAAATTTCGCACGGTCTCGCACATCGAATCGGGGGACGCGCCGCACGCCAGCCCGCACGCGAGCGCGGCCAGCACGTTCTGCACGTTATGCAGGCCGCGCAGTTGCATCTCGTCGCGCAACATCAACACGCGCTCGCCCGCGCGCGTGCGCGACACAAGCTCGCGCCCGCCACGCAAAAACAGTCCCTCTTCGAGTTCGTGCTCGACGCTGAAGAGCGTGACGTGCGCGCGCAAGCCCGACGCCCACGAAGCCACAATGTC
>DASQDV010000689.1:0-5092 GCA_035633995.1 Pyrinomonadaceae bacterium
CAGCAACATCTACATGGCCGACGCCGACGGCGCTAACCTGTCGAGCCTCACCGACGACGACCTGCAAAACGGCGCGCCCGCCTGGTCGCCCGACGGTTCGACGCTCGCTTTCGTCCGCAACAAATATGTTTACCTGATGAACGCCGACGGCAGCGGCCTGCGGCGTTTGACGAACACGCACGAGCGAGAGGGGTTTCCGGCGTGGTCGCCGGACGGCGCGAAAATTCTCGTCAAGAAATTTTCGGGTTACCACGTCATCAGCGCCGACGGTAAAACCCAGACGAAGCTGCCCGCAGGCGGCAACGAAGCGCATTGGTCGCCCGACGGACGGAGGATCGTCTACGCCAACGGAATCTACACAGACAATCACATCTACGTGATGGATGCCGACGGCTCGAACCAGAGGGCGCTGACGAGCGGCTACGCAGCCTACTCATCGCCGAAGTGGTCGCCCGACGGGCGTAAGATATTGTTCGTCAACCCCGCGCCCGGCGGAGCGCAGATCAGTTTGATGAACCCCGACGGCAGCGAAAGAGTTGCGCTCACGCCGCCGGGCGCGAATCTCGAACCGGCGTGGTCGCCCGACGGCACGAAGATCGTCTTCAACCGGGGCGGCGACATCTACATCATGCGCAGCGACGGCAGCAACCTGACGAGGGTGACGAGCGGCGCGCGCAACGACAGCAACCCGGCGTGGAGGAGCGACGCCGCGCCGCGCCGTTCGTCATTTCAATTCACGGCGGCGAGTTATCAGGCCGGTGAGGGCGAAGGGCGTGCGACAGTCAGCGTCGAGCGCACCGGCGATAGCGTCGGCGCAGTATCAATTGACTTCTCGGTCGCGGACGATCCGGCGCCCGTCAGTTGCGCGGACACGTCGAACAATCACGGCGCGGCATACGCGCGCTGCGATTACGCAACGGTCGTCGAGACGCTGACCTTCGCGCCCGGAGAGACGCGCAAGACCCTCACCATCCCGCTCGTAGACGATGCCTTCATAGAGGGCGCGGAGACCATCCGGCTGCGACTGGCAAGCCCGGTCGGTGCGATCCTCGGCGCGATTAATTCGGCCACGCTCGTTATACAGGACAACGACGCCGGGCAGCCGCAGAACCCGATCCACACGACGCCCTTCTTCGTGCGGATGCAATATCTCGACTTCCTCTCGCGCGAGCCGGAAGAGGGCGAACCCTGGTCGCGCGTGCTCGACAAGTGCCCGAACGTCAACAACGATGTGACGTGCGACCGCATCCTCGTCTCGCAAAGTTTCTTCGGCTCGCCGGAGTTTCGTCTCAAGGGTCTCTACGTCTTCGCCTTCTACCGCTTGGCCTTCAATCGCCTGCCGAAGTATGACGAGATCATCGGCGACATGCGCCGCGTGAGCGGGGCGACTGCCGAGGAGGTCTACGCGAAGCGCGCCGCCTTCGCCGAAGGCTTCGCGCTGCGGCGCGAGTTTCGTGCGCTCTACGACGGCATTGACGACGCCGGTTACGTGATGATGCTGATGAACCGCTACAACCTGCAACAGATCACCACGACCGACCCGGCCAACCCGGACGGTGCTACGAAGGTCGTGCTCACGCGCGGAGATTTATTCAACCTGCTCGGCGCGAACCAATTTAAACCGCAGACGCTCAGCCGACCGCAAGTGCTGCGGGCGGTGGCGTCGTCGGACGAGGTGGCGGCGGCGGAATATAACGGGGCGTTCGTGGCGATGCAGTACTACGGTTATTTGAGAAGGACGCCGGAGGACGGCGGCTATCAGGCGTGGCTGAAGGTGATCAATCAAGACCCGCAGAACGTGCGCCTCATGGTCAACGGTTTTATGAACTCGACCGAGTATCGCTTGAGGTTCGGCCAGCCGTAAGACTCCAAAAGCCGTGAACCATCGAGAGGCCGACACGGGCGCACGCCGCCTGTGTCGGCCTCTCATCACATGGCCTGAGGCCACGTGCATGGCATCGCCGCACAGCAACACCCTCATTGCTGAACGCGATCCGTAAACGTCGCCGTAGAACACTCTGCGGGAGCCGAACACGCGCGGCGCGCTTCTCTCCGGCTACGACTTCGGCGACGCCGTAGCTTTGTCTTTCCACGCGATGTCGTACTGCTTGATCTTGTTGTTGAGAGTCGTCGGCTTGATGCCGAGCAAGCGCGCGGCGAGTTTCTGTTTGCCGCGCGCCTGCCTGAGCGCCCAATGGATCAGGTCGATCTCATACTGCCGCAACTCTTCATATAAATTGATGCTTTGATTCGCATCCGACAGCTTACGCTCGACCGGGTAAGGCTGCGGCTTCGTCGCCTCGCGCGGCGTGCCTGCGAACAACAGCGTCCGCGCGATGTTGTTGAGCAACTCTCGCTTCAACACTCCGACCAGTTCGGCAATCTCCGGTTGCAGTTCGTCCGCGCTTGATTTGTTTGGCCGCACTTCCTTGTTTCCTTAACCCGCCCCTTGCATCAATAAATTCCGCCCCACAGTTCGACTGTCACGGATGGTAGACCAGAAGCTGCGGCGCGCGAAAAGCTTTGTGATAAAGCACCGGATTTTTGTGGCGAGACGACAGCCGGACGTGGCGGGCTTAACTCAGGTCAAAATCTCTTGCGACAAGCGTGCGGTTTCTTTCACCAACAATGCCGCACGCTTCCCGCAGCAGGTTCTGACCTGATGTTGCTGTGTGCTCGCGTGCTGTTTGCAAACCATCAGGCTCCGACTGCCGCTTCAAACTTCTGAACTTTTTTTCATAGTTATGTAATTTCCTGTCGCGTCCGAACTGCCCGTGCGGTTGTCGTGTCAATGTAGATTTTCGGACGCGCCCCGTTTTTCGGAGGCTGATCTTCAAAAGTCGCAAGACTCGTCGGTTGACGTGCGGGCGGCGGCGACGCACGCAGGCCGTCCCCGAAAAAATTTTCCTCACCACAGTCAACGAGTTGCTCGCACCCTGCACGCCCGTGCAGCCAAGTGGCACACCGTCTGCCTTAATACATGGCGCATACACATCACAACTCGCGTTGAACCTGATGCTGTAAGCAAGTGTGTTTGATAGGAGATTCAATTATTCGGATGCGCCGCACGGCGAGCAAACACGCCGCCGCGCGCGTTCGCATCGAGGCCGATGATTTGGGAGGAACTATTACAGCTATGACTAAGAACTTTAAGCAGGTGTGCCACGCTATCGCGCTCCTGCTCTGCCTCACCGCAACGGCGTTCGCGCAGGAGACGGCGGGACGTATCGAGGGCACGATTGTTGACCCGCAGGGCAACGTCGTGCCGGGCGTGACGGTGACGGTCAGCGGCATCGGACGCACGGAAGGCGCGCGCCCCGACGCCACCTCGGGCTTCAACCGCACCGCCACGACCGATGAAAGCGGCTTCTTCCGCGTGCAGGAAGTGCCGCCCGGTTTTTACTCCGTCACCACGACGGCCATCTCCGGTTTCAGCGGGGCGACCGTGCCGAGCGTCGAAGTCGTGCTCGGCAAGACGACGCCCGTTAACATCTCGCTGCAAGCGGGCGGCATCGGCGAAACCGTGACCGTCACCTCCGAAGCGATTGCTATTGACCCGACCGACAATAAGATTCAAACGAACATCACCGCGCAGGTCGCGGAGCTTCTGCCCAAAGGCACGAACTTCGCGAGCCTCCTGCAAGTCGCCCCCGCCGTGCGCAACGAACCGACGGCTGGCGGCTTTCAGGTTGACGGCGCATCAGGTTCGGAAAACACCTTCATCATCGACGGTCAGTAAGTGACGAACTTCCGCACCGGCTCGCTGGACGCCAACAACAACATCCCGTTCCAGTGTGTGCAGGAAGTGCAGGTCAAATCGTCCGGCTTCGAGGCGGAGTTCGGCGGCGCGACCGGCGGCGTCATCAACGTCGTCACGAAGTCCGGCAGCAACGACTGGCACGGCGAGTTCGGCGCGTCGTTCAGCCCGGCAGAACTTCAAGCCGGCCCGCGCCGCTTCCTCTTTCCTTTGACCGAGGGCGCGCGCTATTTCCAGCCGCGCCGCGACAACGGGACGGACTTCTTCCCGACCGCCAACTTCAGCGGCCCCATCGTGCGCGACCGCGCGTGGTTCTTCCTGAGCTACACGCCGCAGATTCTCAACACCATCCGCGACGTGAATTTCACAGACCCCGATACGGGCACGGTCGCGGGCAGCGGACGCTTCACGCAGAACCAGCGCAACGAGTATGCCTTCGCGCGCGTTGACGCGAACATCCTGAACAATTTGCGCTTCACCGGATCGTTTACGTGGAATCCGATCATCCAGAACGGCATCCCGCCGACCTTCGCCGAGGCGCTGACGACGACGATTCCTTCGGGCGTCTTCGGCGGCTCAATCGGCACGCGGGTCGGAGCCGAATATCTCGACCAACTCGGAGGCCGTCAGAACTCCAACAACACCAACGGCAAGTTCGACTGGACGCCGACCAGCAAGCTGCTCGTCAGCGTGCGCGGCGGCTACAGCTATTTGAACGAGAAGATCGGTTCTTACGGCACGCCTCCCGCCTTCGGCAACGCGCGCATCTTCTGTAGCGCCGCGAGCCTCGGCACGATCCCTGCCGAAGCGCAATGCCAGCGCGGCACGCAGACCACGCCGTTCACGCAGCAGTTGCTCTTCGACGCTTCGCGCCGCCGCACCTTCGACGCCGACGCGACCTATCTCGTCAGCAACTTCGCGGGTCGCCACCAGTTCAAGGGCGGCGTGCAACTGAACGGTTTGTCGAACGACGTGTTCACCACCTTCATCGATCAGGTGTCGCTCCGCTACGGGCGCACGATCAACGAAACTTCGGGCATCGGCGCTTCGATCCTGCCGCCCACGCCGGGCGCCATCGGCTCGGGCTTCATCCAGCGTTTCAGCACGAAGGGCAGCGCGTCGAGCACCAACACCGGCCTCTACATTCAGGATCAATACCAGCCGGTCAACCGCCTCTCGATCAACATCGGCGTCCGCGCCGAACGCGAAGAGGCTCCGAGCTTCCTTCCCGGTTTGCCGAGCGTACAGTTCGGCTTCGGCGACAAGATCGCGCCGCGCCTCGGCGTGGCCTACGACCTGACCGGCGACGGCAAGACCAAACTCTTCGCCAGCTAC